>JANXQE010000211.1 GCA_025356925.1 Limisphaerales bacterium
CACTGCGGTCATTTTCACGAAAAACTGGATCATGTCGATCACCAGGACTCCCCAGAGACCCGAGTGGGCGGCGAAGATCACGTTGAGCAACCCGCAGAACAGCAGCGTCTGCCAACGGGACATACCGAACAGAATCGCCGCGATCTTGCAGGCCGCGAGCGTCACCGTGGCCATGATCATGCAATTGAAAAAGAAGCCCAGGTAAACCGAACGAAACCCGCGCACGATGCTGGCGGCTTTGCCGGAATAGCGAATCTCGTAGAATTCGAGGTCCGTCATAACGCCGGACCGCCGCCACAAGCGCGCATAGAAAAAGACGGTGGCCATCCCGGTGAGCGTAAATGCCCACCAGCACCAGTTGCCCGCAACGCCCTGGCGCCGCACAATGTCGGTGACCAGGTTGGGC
Source organism: Limisphaerales bacterium (assembly GCA_025356925.1). Taxonomy (GTDB): domain Bacteria; phylum Verrucomicrobiota; class Verrucomicrobiia; order Limisphaerales; family UBA8199; genus JANXQE01. Next base: position 407 of record JANXQE010000211.1, read on the forward strand.
GTATCGCTGCTGAAAGTCGTGGCGACCATCGATAAGCCCGCCAGCCACCATGGCACCGACCGACCGGAGGCGAAAAACTCGGCCGTGCTTTTGCCAGCGCGCTTGCCGAAAAACAACGCCGGGACAAAGCAAATGAGCAGCGTCAGAATGACGATGACCCAGTCGAGCGGATGAAGGTGCATTTTAGATACCAGCTAGTTCAAGCCAGCTTATTTATCCGCTGGCAGGTTGGATCCGCGGGAACCATCCGGTTCAATTCAACGGTTCGATGGCGATGTTCCGAAACATCACCGGATCATTGTGACCGGCGAATCCGAAGTATCCTCTCGTGCGGTCTTTGCCCGGATGGGGGTGACCGGCGAAGAACTCGGTGACCTTGCTCAGGTCGCAATCAAGGATCATTGTGCCATTGAGTTCCACTTTCATCGTCGAGCCCTTCACCGTGACCTCCTCGTAATTCCATTCGCCAATCGGATGCTGGTACCCGCGCTGCGCGGCGACCATGCCGTAAGCGGACCCATGCGCCTGGCGAGGATCAATCTTTTCGCCCGTGGCTTTCTCGTAGTTATCATCCAGCACCTGGCTTTCACACATGCCGAGATACGCTGTGTCGCCTGCACCGGGGTACCGAATTGCCAAACCGTTGTTACCACCGGGCGGAAGCTTGAATTCCAGTCGGGCAATAAAATCGCCGTATTCGGCCTTGGTATAAATCGTGCCGCCTTTGCCGGGCTGGCACATGATCGCTCCATCTTTGACCTGGTACTCGTTGACGGGTCCGGCCCATCCCTCGAAATCCTTTCCATTGAACACGGATTGGAACCCGGACGGATCGGTGCCTCGCAAGAGTTTATCGGATTCATCCGAGCCGATCTCGCGGATGTAGAGATTGCGCCATCGAATTTCCCCGCCATGAGTTTGGAGCTGCAGTGGACCCTTGGGCGGCACCGGCAACTCGCGGTCGTAATAGTTTTCCATGTTAGCGCCGTTGACCGTCTGCTGGTCGTTGAGCCAGACCCAGACGCGCGACCCGGCCATCACGACCCGGAAATGGTTCCATTCACCAAACGGTTTGTCGGCCTTGACCAGCGGGTCCTTGCCTGGCGCGCCGGGACTGTTGTTCCAAAGGCCCCCTGAACCCTTGTCCGAACCGAGTTTGAACTTCTCCTTTTCGGTGTAGTCCCAAATCTGCACCTGCGGGCAGCCGCGCAGGTAAATGCCGCTGTCCGCCAGCGGAACAGTTCGATAATCCACCAGCAACTCGAAGTCGCCGTAATACTTGTCAGTGGTGAGGTAAAGGCCGTTGCCATCATTGATCAGTTCGTTGGCTTCGGCCCGCCAGTGCTGGCGGATGTTGTCCAGGCTGGGATCGTGTTTTTGCTTAAAAGCCTCCGGGGATAGCGCCATGTACTTGCGAGGATCTTCGGTTTCCGCACCCCACCATCCACTAAGGTCCTGCCCGTTAAAGAGTGGAGTAAAGCCTGGCGGCGGGCTATTGGCGGCATTTGAAGGCAACGAGAAAAACCCCAGGGCAGAAAGGCTTGTAGCTAAAATCAATGGCAGCGGGTATTTCATATGCTCCTATGGCTAAAGCAGGCCGAGCGGTTTCGCAATCCAGAAATTTCCGCTCATGCCCGCCATCTCGAAACCGGGCACTCTCGGGCGAGCGCACGGTTATGCTTCGGGGCTTCGCGGCTGACAGAAGACATGGTCTATCCCAGGAGCTAAACCGATCGGGCGGCGCGCCGTTTCCATTCGAAAGCAACGCCCGAGCCAGTTTGAGATCGGGTCTTAAGTAACGAATTCGAGCTGCTGACGATGAGAAATCAAGCCGGAGTCAAAAGCTGCTCCGAGAAACCGCCGGATAGATTCGCGGCCCCGCTCCCCATAGTCCAACGTCCAGTGATTGACGTACATGCCGACAAACCGGTCGGCCAAATCGCGGCCCATGTCGCGGGCATACCCCAGCGCGTGCTCTACGGCCGGTGCCCGGTGGTCCAGGCCAAAACGAATGCTCGAGGTCAAGATATCGGACACGGTCTTCCGGGTCGCCGGAGCGAAGCGCTTGTGGATGACGTTGCCACCCAGAGGCAAAGGAAGCCCGTCATTTTCGCGGCCCCACCAGAGGCCCAGATCCTCACAAACCTTCAGGCCTTCGTTCTGGTAGGTCAATTGACCCTCATGGATGATGAGGCCGACGTCGGCGGCGCCGGACTGAACCGTTTTGAAGATTTGATCAAAGGGCACCACGATAAAGTCGAAGGACTCCGCCTTCTTGCCCAGCCAAAGCTGGAGCGCCAGGAAGGCGCTCGTCATGGTGCCGGGCACAGCGATTCGCTTTTGAGCTACCTGCGCGCGGGAAAAATGTTCCCGAGCCACAAGCATGGGTCCGTAACCGTCACCCATGCTGGCGCCGCTCGGCAGGAGCGCGTATTGGTCACTCACATAGGCGTAGGCATGGATGCTGATAGCCGAAATATCCAGTTCGCCGCGCGTGGCCCGTTCGTTGAGCGTCTGGATATCCTGCAGGATGTGGGCAAATTTGAAATCACCAGTGGGAATCAGTTCCTTGGCCAAGCCATAGAACATGAAGGCATCATCGGGATCGGGCGAGTGGCCGAGAGTCAATAACGGCATGGCCGCCAAGATACGCAACTGGCCGCGGGGAGGTCACGCGGAAACCCCCAGGATGGAGTTTTTGCCCCCGAAAGGATTCTGCACGCTCTCCTTGGCGTTGGGGTCGGGCATCCATTGGCCATCGACCACGAAAAGATATTCATGCCGGCCCGGTTTAAGCGTCAGGTCCCCCACCCACCGGCCATTACCCATTGACATCAGCGGGGCCTTCTCAGGCTTCCAATCATTGAACGAACCGGCGACGTAGACTTTTTTGGCCTCCGGCTTGACGAGTTCGAAAGAGACCCTTCCCACTTTCGGCGTCTCAGGTTTGACGGCGATGATCTTCACCGGCTGAGGCTTTACTGGTTCACTTTTGATGGGTGGATTTTTGAACTTTTTCATCATTTTAATTTGGACCGAGCACTCACGATTTTGTTTTAACGTTCATTTCAACCGACTCATCGAATAGCAGCGCTCTGAGCAATGGCTGTGCCGCGTGAGCCGAAGTCATTCACAGTTTCGGAATTGCCCTAAAAAGCGGGACAGACGAGCGAAGCGGCGCGGGAACCGCTCTGGGGCAATGTTACATTTTGTCCAGAGTGAAAAAAGAGGTGCTTCTTGCCGACACGACTTTGGGTTGCCGCTGAAGTGAGGATCGTCTATTCTTAGGCTCTAACATCTTGATCGTAAGAGTTGGTATCCCATGAAAGAGACTGAAATAGAAATACAGGATGGCGCGGGCGAGCAGCCCGAGCCGTCGGTTCCGACGGAGCCAGCCACGCTCACGCCGGAACAGTTGGAAGAGCTCAAGCAACGGGCGGCCAAGGCCAACGAGCATTGGGAACGCCTGCTGCGGACGACTGCGGATTTCGACAATTACAAGAAACGCGCCCTTCGGGAGAAGCAGGATGCGATTCGGTTTGCGAACGAAAACCTCTTAGAGAAACTGATTCCTGTGCTGGACAGCTTTGACATGGCGCTCGCGGCAGCGCAGAGCAACCAGACCGCAGCGGGGCAGTCTTTGCGAACGGGGATTAACATGGTTTATCAGCAGCTCAAGACCGCGCTCAGCGACGCCGGGCTGGAAGAGGTGGAGGCAACCGGCAAGGCGTTTGATCCCAACCTGCACGAGGCGGTCTCTCAACAGGAGAGGGCCGACGCACCCGAAGGCCAGGTGCTGCAGCAACTGCGCCGAGGTTATAAGCTGCGGGAGCGGTTACTACGCCCCGCGACGGTCATCGTCTCGAAGCATCCCGACGCCTGATCTTTCCATGGCTAAACGTGACTACTATGCGGTTCTCGGGCTCGAGAAAGGCGCGTCGGAAGAGGAATTGAAAAAGGCCTATCGCAGGCTGGCCGTGAAGTTTCACCCGGACAAAAACCCGGGAGACAAAGTTGCCGAGGAAAATTTCAAAGAGTTAGGGGAGGCCTACGAGGTTTTAAATGATCCGCAAAAGCGCGCGGCTTACGACCAATATGGTCACGCGGCCTTCGATCGGCGTGCGAGCGGCTCGGGCCGCGCCGGCGGATTCCACGATCCCTTTGAGGTATTTCGCGAAGTCTTCGGAGGCGGCAGCATTTTTGAAGACCTGTTTGGCGGCGGGCAACAGGACCCTAGCCAGTCGCAGCGCGGCGGCGACCTGCGCTACGACATGGAGATCAGTTTTGAGGAAGCATCGCATGGGTGCGAAAAAGAGATCACGGTCACCAAGCCGGAACGCTGCGAGGACTGCCAGGGGACCGGCGCCGAAGCCGGGTCGCGCGCGCGCAATTGCCCAACCTGCGGCGGCCGCGGCCAGGTAATCACCTCCCGTGGAATCTTCAGCATCGCGCAAACCTGTCCACAGTGTCAGGGCGCCGGCAGGATCATTGATAAACCCTGCAAAACCTGTCGCGGAAACGGACGCCGGGAGAGAACCTCGAAAATCAAGTTGCGGATCCCGGCCGGGGTCGATTCGGGCTCGAGGTTGCGCTCAGCCGGTAACGGTGAAGCCGGCTGGCGCGGAGGCCCCTCGGGGGATCTTTATGTAATCCTGCACGTCAAACCGCACGAGATCTTTCAACGAGACGGCGACGACCTGCTCTGCGAGGTGCCGGTAAGTTTCGTCCAGGCGGCGTTGGGAACCGAGATCGAGGTTCCGACTCTGGACGGCAAAACAGCCGTTGAGGTGCCCCCCGGAACGCAGCCTGGCACCATGTTCCGCCTTAAGGGCAAAGGCGTTAAAAACATCCAGGGCTACGGCCACGGTGACTTGCACGTACGAGTCAGCGTTGAGGTGCCATCGCAATTATCCTCCGCACAAAGGACCAAACTTGAGGAGTTCGCGGCGTTGTGCAACGGCAAGGAGAGCCCCCTGAGCCAGAGCTTTTTCGAGAAGGCAAAAAAGCTGTTCAAATGAGCAGATGCACCGCTTTTATCTTTCGCCAAGCCATTGCCGAAGTGCGACTCTCCTGCTGACCGGGCGCGAGGCGCACCACGCCCTGCATGTGCTGAGAATCCGCTGCGGCGAGCCGGTAACCGTGCTGGACGGAGAAGGCCAAAAGTGTGAGTGCGAGGTTCAGGAAACGGCACGCGATCAGGTCGCCCTGACGGTACTGGCACGGCTCTCGGTCCCTCCCCTGCCCTTTCAAACGACCCTGATCCAGGCCATTCCCAAAGGGAAACTCATCGAGAACATTATCCAAAAAGCGACTGAACTAGGCGTGTTCCGAATCGTGCCATTGATGGCGCAACGCACCGTGGCGAGAATCGATCACGACGAAGAGAGTCAAAAGCTGGCCAAGTGGCGCCTAGTTGCCATCGAAGCGACGAAGCAATGCGGCTCGGCCTGGCTTCCTCGAGTCGAGGAACCCGTCACCGTCGAGCAGTTCGTGGCGCGGCCACCAACGGTCGATTTGGCTCTCGTGGGATCTCTCCAAAAAGACAGCCGGCATCCCCGCGGATACTTCGACGGCTTTGAGCGCCAGCAGGGTAGAAAACCGAGCTCCGTATCCGTGGCCATTGGTCCGGAAGGAGACTTTACTCCAGCCGAGCTTTCGATGCTTCAATCAGCGGGGGCGCTGCCAATTACCCTGGGGCCCTTGGTTCTTCGGAGCGAAACCGCGGCCGTGTTTTGTCTA
>JANXQE010000230.1 GCA_025356925.1 Limisphaerales bacterium
GGTCAGCAGAAAGACCATCTATGTCAAAGGCAGAAAACATAAACAGAACACTTATTAAACCGGTATCGCACCGATCTCTTGGCGATGACCCGAATTCCGGTGAACCCCGCGATGACTGCAATATCGGCTCTATCTTTATTCTCCGCACTGAGCCGATGGCGGGTATTTGGTTCCCCAAAACCTCCAAGGGCGGCTTTGACCTCCGCTATAGCTGGGAGGTGCGAGACAAAGGGATCAACTGGCAACCAAGGGTTCCGGTCAACTCCTGCTATTGGGAAGAGCGCATCGAGGGTTTGGTTGCCGCGGCCAATGATCGACGCCAAAGCGGTGCTTTCTTGAGACTCAGCAAGACCTCCGCAACGCACAACAACTGGTCCTTGCCTGCGATCGGCGCGTGCCCGGTGCGCGATGAAAGTTGCCAAGAATGCTATGCACTATCGGGCTGGTATAGGCTGGACCATCCGCGGCAGCTTGATCGAGTTTTGCGGTTGGAATACCTCCAACGGCTGATCCGTGAAAATAAGCTGGAGGTTTGGCAAGATTGGATGGTCAACAAACTAAACGCCGTCGTTTCGGAAGAACCCTTTCCGCGTGCGCTAGGTGCAAACGCCTTGCCGCAATCTTTCAATGATGGTGGTGCGATGCGATATATGCGGTGGCATGATTCCGGGGATTTATTCGAGGCCACCTATGCTCTCGCGATCTTCGAGGTATGCGAAGCCACACCCAGCGTGGCGCATTTCCTACCAACGCGACTTGGCGCATTAATTAAATCCCTGGTGCAAAAGGGCGCCAGAATTCCCAAGAACCTCTCGATTCAGGTCTCCGTGCACTACGGAGGAAAGCTTGCGAGTGTCCAACTGCAGGCGGTGCACGACGTGCTTAAAATTCAACCATCGGCAAGAATCGGTTTAAGCTACGTCGTTAGTGGCCCCGCGCTTCGCAAAGTGGATTTACGAGCGGCCCAACAAACATTCGGCCTCAATGCCGTTGTTTGCCCGATAATAACCGCCAAAGCGCCAAAAGACAGGGTTTGTGCTGGTTGTCGCCGCTGTTGGGCAGCCGACTTGAACGCGCCGGTCATCTATCCTAAGTATTGATGCCTTTGTTAAGCTGTTCTATTGATTGATTGGCGAACACGACGGGCGATCGTCCCACCTCAATTGATACGTTCTGAGGCTTCTGTAGTCTCATGGACCCAATTGGAATATTCCTCGATAACGGTTTGCGAAAAAGGAATCGGGACAATTCCCATCGCGCTTGCTTGGGCAGCAGCTTCAGGCGTAAGGGGTTCGCCCCTATTGAGCTTGGCGGTGATGTAAGGTGCAGCCTTTTCCGCTTCATTATTGGGGATTCCGGCTGCTGCCAACTCGGTTTTGACTTGCGCAAGGGTCTCCGCGTTTTTGCGTTGCTCTGCTGCAAGGGCTTGCTCTTTTGCGAGGGCCACCGCTTCAGGGCTCATCCTGCGAAAATGCTGTGTGACACCCTCTCGGCGCGAGGTGATGAGCAGTTCGCCCTGGATCATTACCCCGTCGTAATACTCGCCCAGCATGAGCACATTGAAATGGTTGCCAACCCCCGTCGTGTAACTGGCGGCTCTGGTGTCCATGTCGAATGGGATACCCGGCTGTTGGGGCGTGAACATCTTCAAACCGCCTCCTGGCTCGAACTCAACGGTAGCTCGTGGCCCATCGGTGGATTCCCATGTCCCGATTATGCTCTGGCTAAGCGGAGCAGAGCAGCCCATGAACAGGATCATTATTAGGGCGAGTGCGGGCTGAATCAGTGGTTTCATTGTGAGGCGCGTGGTTGTTAAGTCATCGAAACAGTGGAGCTTGGCTTCCGATTTGTGGAAATGGGTGGCGATGATTGCGCTGGCCACTGACTGCGTAAAAATATTGCTCATCCATAGGCGTTTCCTTCCCATCCGCTCAGTAACCGGAACCGGCCCTCAACCTGGCGTGTCCAAATCCTGGGCGGTGTTGACGGCAGTGTGCATCAGTGCCTTCGCCGCCCCTCTTGAAGCAGCGCCCACCCCGGATCTGAGCATACGCCCTGCCATAATACGCCCCATTGTGCCGTGTTCGATTAATTTGAGGTGCGCCTCAATGGGGCGTGCCACTCACTCAAAAGCAGGCTGGCCAACTCAAACGATTTGGCGCAAACGTTCGCCGTGAGCGGATGCGTCTCGGCATCACGCAGGAGAAGCTGGCTGAAGCAGCGGAATTGAACAGCCGCACGGTTCAAAAAATTGAAGCTGGCAGCGTTAATATTCTGTTGACCACTGTATTGCGGATCCAAAAGGCGCTCCGGTGCGAGTGGAAGGATTTGGTGCAAAAATGCTGAACCGCTGGTCGAT
>JANXQE010000239.1 GCA_025356925.1 Limisphaerales bacterium
GTCTTTTTTCCATGAGTCAACGACCCTTTTTGCCTCCTCTCAGTTTAGCCTCCCGGGTGTCTTTTAATTTGAGTCAACTCGCACTGGCTGGCTCGGTCCTCCGTTTCATTGACATTCGACTATCCAGGGTCCAGTGTTCACCAGGCACCTGCGCTTCCTATGAGAATCATTTTTGTCGTCTTCTCGGCACTCGGATTGGTGTCCTTCTCCGTCCAGGCAGACCCGGCGGTGATTATCCGGGAGCGGGCCAAAGAACTGAGCAACCAAAACAATGTGCGGCAGGGCGTGGCGTCGCCTACGCAACCAGCTCTCTCAACGCCCACCGCTCCGGCCGGCCCGACTCTTTCCCCCGCGCTGCTCCGCTTCAATACCGAGATTGCTGCCATCAGGGCCGACGCCCAGGTCACGCCCGACCAACAACAGAAGCTCGCCCAGGACCTCATCGTCTCGGCTCAAGGCGCCAAACCCTCGCTCGTGTCAACTTCCAAGCTGGCGGCTCACTTGTCCGCTGCCTTTTCGGAAAAGCCTCTTTCGGCGACCAGCCGCGCCCGCTTTGTGCAGGAACTGGATGCCGTGCTGAATCCCGCAAAATACCCGCAAGCCAAGCTCGACGGGATTATCCGGGACGTCCAGGCCATCTTCCAGGAAAACGGCCTGGCGCGCATGAAAGCAATGGCGATCGCCGACGACGTGAAGGCGATCGCTACCGAAATCCAAAAGGGCGGAGGATAGTTGTCATTTCCGATGGCGCGTCACAAATGGGTCTTCAGGCAAAGTGCCCGTAATTCAGTTCCGGAAAAATGTTGTCCTGCGCCTCGATCTGAGCGAGCCAGGCCTCATCGATTTTGGATTGCAGGAGCTGTTCATAAATTCCCGTGAATCTGAGCAAGTGCTCCCGCACGCGTTTGCGAGCGTAACCGGGGCTGGTGCCGGTTCGCAGAATAAAGGGCCAATCGCTGGACTGAGCCAGGAGTAACTCACGGGCTGCCTGCTTCAGCGCACGGTCCCGCAGAGCCTGCGGCTGGCCTTCGCTCGGACCAACCGCCGCTCCGGTGGTTTGGCCTGAGCAAACTTCGCGGCGGCCGAAGCGACGAACCAGGTTGCTCATTCGGTCCTGGGCCACTCGAAGGTGCGGATAGATCCACTGATTGTTTTCATTGAGCCACACCCGCCAGTAACCCTCCTCGCCCCAACTGGACGCCGCCGGGGCAGCGACCTGGTGGGTCGAGTGCTGCCGCAAAAACTGCCCTGGAGTAATGAGCCTAAACGCGTTCTGATCGAAGTAAGCCTTGCGCACAAACAGGTTCAGGAACTCAAGTCCTTCATACCACCAATGGCCAAAGAGTTCGGCGTCGTAAGGGCACAGCACCAGCGGCGGACGATCCATGATTCTTTTCAGTCGTTGGATTTGGTCCACTCGGGCCGCGAGGAAATGATCCGCGTGCTCATCTGCGGCGGCAACGGCGGTTTTGCGCTCGTAAACGACTTTGGCAGATCCCGCACCGGTGATGCGATGGTATTTAATTCCGGTGAAACCGCGCTGATCCGGCGCCGCCAAAAAGGGTTTGAGGTAATCCAGATCCAGATCAAAGCCGATGTCCCGGTAGAAATCCCGGTAACGAGGATCGCCGGGGTACCCTTCGTGCCGGCTCCAAACCTGCTTGGCTGAGGTGAGGTCCCGACCGAACACCGCGAGGCCTTGCGGCGTTAAGATGGGTGCGAAG
>JANXQE010000246.1 GCA_025356925.1 Limisphaerales bacterium
TCGACACCAATTGAATGCTAAGCCGGCCAGTGGATCCGCAACCGGTAAAGAAAACCCTCCCGCCGTTTCTCAGGATGTGAAGCAAATCACCCGCGATTATCGAGGCACGGCCGGAGTCCGCGAAACTGCGGTACTGGCGAACCACGTCCTCATCGACTTCGAAGAGCAGCCGCAACGCCTGCCTGACGTCTGTTTTGGCCACGGCACTTAGGTTGGCGGTCACCGTGTGCGACGATTCAGTCGTGAGCGCGCCGAGTTGGAATTGATGGCCGATCCGCAGGAACTCCTCGGACCGGTTGATGGAAGCATAACTCATGATAAATCTGGCCGGTGCGGGAGTTACCCGGCCGCACCAGCGCGGCCAGGATGCCGTGAGGCCGCACCCTGCGGCGAAAGCGCTCGGCGCAGGAGTTCCAGGCGATCGACTTTCAACTCACCAAACACAAGTGTTTGGTCGAGTACACCGGTGGCCTGGGCAAGTCACGGCAGCGGCTCGCCGCGCGCCGCAAGCAAAAGGCGGTACCATTCTTCCCGGGTCAACTCGAGCTCGTCAGCTGTGGCTGCCTGCCGAATCCGATCAGGATTGATGGAGCCGACGATCGGTTGAATGCCGCAGGGATGCTTCAGCAGCCACGCAAGCGCTACGGTGGTCCTGCTGGCTCCTCGGTCCTTGGCGACCGCGTCAATCGCGGGCAGGAAAGGCTCGGGTCGATAAGCTTCCTGTGACGGCAACAAATCGTGAGCGCCGCCACCCAACAACCCCGCGGCTAACGGACTCCAGGCCATCGGCGTGATTTTCTCGATCAGACATTGGTCCAAGGTGCCATCGGTAAACGAGTCCATTTTCGCCAGACTGATCTCCACCTGGTGAACCACCAACGGCATCGGACACGCGACTTGCAGCGCCGTCACGAGCGTCGGCCGAAAGTTACTGACCCCGAAGTAACGCACCTTGCCGCTGGATTTGAGCTGAGTAAAGGCGCCGGCGATTTCTTCAGGCGCAGCGAGGAAATCGGGCCGATGGAGCATATACAGATCGATGGTCTCAACGCCCAGGCGCTTGAGCGATTGCTCACATGAATCGAGAATGTGCGCTTTCGAGAAATCATACCGTTGCGGGGAGTGGGGATGGGGTGTTCCCGCAGGGCGGATGCCGCACTTGGTGGCGAGCAGCACGCGCGCGCGCATCCCTGAAACCTCTTTTAGAACTTCGCCCAGGATGCGTTCCGCTTCACCGCCACTGTAGATATCGGCGTTGTCGAACAGGGTATAACCAGCTTCATAGGCGGCAACGATGGCGCGATGGCCCGCCGCTCGGCCCGGCGGAGTTACTTTGGTTGGATCCCAGGAGCCCGCGACCCGCCAGCAGCCGTAAGCAAGCCGACTGCTCCTCAAAGAGCTTACACCCAGTAAGATAGTTTGCATATGGATCCTGAATTGGGCCTCGGGTTCATTCGTGGCTAGATTAGGCAGCCAATCCTTTTGCGCAACGGGAAATTGCTTGGAACCGAAAGGACGCGCTCACGCGAGTCCCCACCACCTGGAATCCCAAACGGATTCACTGCTGGGCTTTCCGGAAGGCGTCGGAATTAGCACGAGTTAGCGGCTGATTCACTCAGGCCTCGCAGAACCCGACCTTCCAAGCGGTTTCCTTGCCTTTGGAGGTATTTGAGGCAAGCTGCGCCCGGTGCACAAGCTCTGGACAGCTCCACTCCTGCGCAGTCGTTATCTATTAGCGATTGTCGCCGGTTTGCTTTGGACGGCCGCGTTTCCGGACCTCGGCATCGCCGGGTTCGCGTGGATCGCCCCAGGCTTGCTCATTGCTTCGGCGCTGGGCACAACGGGAAGTGAGAGTTTCCGGCTGGGCTACGTGGCGGGCGTGACCCATTACCTCACGATGCTGTATTGGCTGCTGCTGATCCCGTATCGATGGCATGGCCTGCCGCTCGGTCCCGGTCTGGGCTGGCTGGCCCTCGGCGCGTTTCTTGGACTGTTTCCGGCGACCTGGGTCTGGATTGCCACGCCGGCACAAACCCACGATCCCGAGCGCAACGGCCGGCAAATTCCAGGCGACGTGACCTCGGCAGGACTGGGCGGGATGTTGCCGACCAACTGGCTGCTCCGAGTGGGCTGGGCGTTATCCGGCGCAGCGGCCTGGGTCGGCCTGGAGATATTTCTGGCAAGGTTCCTTGGTGGATTCGCGTGGGACCTGCTGGGCGTCTCGCAATATCGGATGACACCTCTGATTCAGATCAGTTCTGTCGCCGCTGTTTACGGAGTCTCGTTCCTTGTGGTTTGGGTCTCCCTTTCACTCGTGTCGGCCGGGGTGATGGTGATTCGTCGGCCAACCGGGCGCTCCGTTTGGGTAGGCGAGGTCTTTCTGCCGGTGATCTGCGTGGCGGTCTTGTTCAATCTTGGGTTTCGGCAGCTGAGAAATCAGCCACCACCAGGCCGATTCCTCAGGGTGACGCTGATCCAGCCGAGTATCCCGCAAACGCTGATTTGGGATGCGAGCAAGGACGCCGAGCGATTCACAGAACTGCTTCGCCTCTCAGAGCAGGCACTGAGTAGCCCAACCGATGTCTTGATTTGGCCGGAAGCCGCTGTCCCCAGGATGCTCCAATACGACACAGAAACCTTCGAGGGTGTCACCGGCCTGGCCCGGCGGCACCACATTTGGATGATCGTTGGCTCGGATGACGCCGCACTGCGGCACCCCGCTGCCAACCGCGAAGAAACGGACTACTTCAACAGTAGCTTTCTCATCAGTCCGGACGGCGAGATTGTCCAACATTACGTCAAACGGAACCTGGTCATCTTCGGTGAATATGTTCCGCTACAGCATTGGTTGCCTTTCTTGAAATACCTGACGCCGATAGAAGGTGGATTCACTGCGGGAACTACCGCGGTTCCGTTCGACTTAAACGCTCTGAAGGTGCACACGCAGGTGCTAATCTGTTATGAAGATACTTTCCCGCACCTCGCCCGGGAAGGACTTGGACCGGACATCGATTTGCTGGTGAACCTGACGAATGACGGGTGGTTTGGTGAAGGCGCCGCTCAGTGGCAACAGGCCGCCACAAGCCTGTTTCGGGCGGTTGAAAACCACGTGCCTTTGGTGCGCTGCGCTAACAACGGCCTAACGTGCTGGATCGACGCTCGGGGAACTTTGCGAGAGATCCTTCGCGACGCCAACGGCAGTATTTACAGCAAGGGTTTCCTCACGGCAGAGATTCCATTGCCGCCCGAGGGCGCCGCGCAGGCGCGGACCTTCTACACGCGTCACGGCGATTGGTTTGGCTGGGGCTGCGCGGGAGTTGGGGGAGTGCTGTTGGCGAGGCGGGCAGCGAAAAGCAGGTCGAAAAGCATTCTCACGTAGCTCTCACCCGCCGATGGCTGAAGTCGTGTCCAACTTTAAGTGGGCCACCCCGCACCGCCATCTTCAATTCTCACATTGTGTCTCGATTGCCTTTCCGCGATATTTCCAGGCTTATGGCAGGACGCAGGCAGTATCCATTTCATCTAATCGAGCCCAAATGGCAGCAGCATTGGGATAAAGAGCAGACATTTCGCTCGTGGAACCCAGGAGACACTGTGCCTCCGGCCCACCCGTTTGCGATCAGGCACTCCGCGACTCCGCTGGAACACCTGCCTAAGTTCTATATTCTCGACATGTTCCCCTACCCTTCGGGCGCCGGCCTGCACGTGGGCCATCCGGAAGGGTACACCGCCACTGACATTTTGGCCCGCTATAAGCGAGCACGGGGCCTCCATGTGTTGCATCCCATGGGCTGGGACGCTTTCGGGTTGCCGGCTGAACAATACGCCATCCGCACCGGCCAGCATCCGCGCAAAACGACCGAGCAAAACGTCACAACGTTCAAGCGCCAAATCCAATCGCTCGGGTTCAGCTACGACTGGAGCCGCGAATTGGACACCACCGACCCGGAGTACTTCAAGTGGACTCAATGGATTTTTCTCAAGCTTTATAATTCGTGGTTCAACCCAGAGTCCAATCGTTCCGAACCGATTGACACGTTGCCGTACCCGCCCGAACTGGCTCCCCCAAACGGAAGTTCTGGAGCCGGGTCTGCTGAGTTCGAGACGAAACGCCGCACGTACCAGGATTCCAAACGCCTGGCTTACGTCAGCGACGCCCCGGTTTGGTGGTGCGAACAGCTCGGCACGGTCCTCGCCAATGAAGAGGTCGTCGATGGCAAAAGTGAGGTCGGCGGCTTCCCGGTAGTCCGCAAACCAATGCGCCAATGGATGCTGCGCATCACCGCTTACGCCGAGCGTTTACTTCAGGATCTGAACACCATCGAGTGGAGCGATTCTCTAAAGGAGATGCAGCGCAACTGGATCGGACGCAGTGAAGGCGCCGAGGTGGCGTTTTCGATTACGGAGTGCGGAGTGCGGAGTGCGGAATCTGCCGAATCTATTCGGGTGTTTACAACTCGTCCGGACACGTTGTTCGGGGCAACCTACATAGTCCTTGCGCCAGAGCACAGACTGGTTGATGAAATCACCACGCCCGAGCAACGGGACGCGGTCAAGACCTACAAAACTGGCGTCGCAAAAAAATCCGATCTCGAACGCACCGAGCTGGCCAAAGACAAGACCGGGGTCTTCACAGGAGCTCGCGCCATTAACCCGGCCAACGGCGAAAGGATTCCCATCTGGATTGCCGATTACGTGCTCGCGAGCTACGGCACCGGAGCGATCATGGCTGTGCCGGGTCACGACACGCGTGATCTCGAGTTCGCCTCCAAGTTCCAGCTCCCCATTGTGCAAGTTGTCCAGCCTCCCGCCGGCCAGGACTGGCATGGTTTCGTCGATGACGGCTTGGCGGTTAATTCCAGCAGTGCTAACCTCACTCTGGATGGGCTTCCCACATCCGAAGCCAAGCGAAAAATCACCAACTGGCTGGAAGTTAGCGGCTTCGGTAAGAAAACGATTAACTATAAGCTGCGCGACTGGCTTTTCAGCCGGCAGCGCTACTGGGGAGAGCCCTTCCCGATTCTTTGGAAGACCGGCCCGGACGGTCGTGCCTGGCACGAAGCTCTGCCGGAATCCTCCTTGCCGCTCTTGCCTCCTCCTCTCGATGATTACAAGCCCACTTCCGACGGCCAGCCCCCCCTCGCCCGGGCCAAAGACTGGGTCAACCTCCCTGACGGCTCTAGGCGCGAGACGAACACCATGCCCCAATGGGCGGGCAGTTGCTGGTACTACCTCCGCTACCTGGACACACACAACGCCCACGACTTCTGCGATCGCAGGGCGGAAAGATATTGGATGGGTGCGAATGTCAGCCGGGGAGCACTCACTCGCGCCACCCCTGGCGTTGACCTCTATGTCGGTGGCACCGAACACGCCGTGCTCCATCTCCTTTATGCCCGCTTTTGGCACAAGGTCCTCTTCGACCTCGGCCTTGTTTCTACCGCCGAGCCCTTTTACAAGCTCGTTAACCAAGGCCTCATTCTCGGCGAAGACGGCCAAAAAATGTCCAAATCACGTGGCAACGTCATCAATCCCGACGACATCCTGGCCGAATACGGCGCCGATGCTTTCCGCCTCTACGAAATGTTCATGGGCCCGCTCGAAATGACCAAACCGTGGAACACTAAAGGCGTCGAAGGCGTCTACCGTTTTCTTGGACGGGTTTGGCGACTGTTCATCGACGAAGCGAGCGAGACGGAATTCGAGCAGAACTCGACCGCCGCGCCGGAGCGGTCTGCGGAATTCTTTGAGAGTGTCCGAGTCAGCGCCAACATTACCGACATCGCTCCGACGCCCCCCCAACTCAAGACGCTTCACGCTTGTATCAAAAAGGTCACCGACGATCTCGACGGTCTCCGCTTCAATACCGCCATCTCGGCCCTCATGGTATTCATCAACGAGGCCATGACCTGGCCAACCAAACCAGCGGCAGCACTGAGCGATTTTTTAATCCTGCTTCAACCGTTCGCTCCCCATCTGGCGGAGGAACTCTGGTTCAAGTTGCACTCCGCACTCCGCACTCCGCACTCCGCACTTGCCTACGCTCCCTGGCCGCAGTTCGATCCGTCAAGGCTCGCAGAGGACACAATCGAGGTTCCGGTCCAGGTCAATGGAAAACTCCGGGATGTGGTTCGAGTGCCTGTAAACATTAGCCAGGCTGAGTTGGAATC
>JANXQE010000429.1 GCA_025356925.1 Limisphaerales bacterium
CGCCGGAGTGAATGTAGACGTCGCGAACGTAGGTGGAAGGCACCCAGAATTCATCGACTTGGCGTGAATTGGCGACCCATTCTGCAGGCAACGCGCCGAATTCCCACGGCTGGATGACGACCAGCTTTCCCGATGCTGGACGCCGCCAATCCGGGGGCCAGGAGTGACGGACTGTGACCAGTGTACCGCGCGGAGGCTTTGGCGTTAGACGGGAGGCGAGTTGCTGCAACTCGCGGTCCGAAGAACAGCCATTTTGCAGCGAACAACTGCCGACGCGTGTCAGCTGGAGGCCCGGGCGGCTGGCCAGTTGACGGGTCAGTTCCCGGTTGACGTGGGAGAGACTGCCGTAATCCAGGAATGATCCTTCCCAAGCGACTTGGCCGGAACCTGCTTTGCTCAACACGGTCGCCTCGAGCAACAAGCTTCGGCTGGCCGTTAATTGTGCCTGGTTTGACGGAGTAAACCGCCCTTGAGAATCGAAAGCTTTGCCCCAGCGATCAAAAAACAAACGGAGGTTAGGTGTTACGTGGTCGAAACGCCCGGCGCTTTGGCCTTCCAGGTGATAGACGACGCTCTTGGGCTGATACACAACCTTCCAGCCGGACGCGCGAACCCGAAGACAAAGGTCAATATCCTCAACGCCGTTGCGATAGCTCTCATCGAATCCAGCCAATCGCATGAAGAGCTCACGATGGATCATCAAACAGGCGCCCGTCACCATGTCCAACTCGCGAAACTCGTTGACCTCGGGCGCGTCGGCGGGGGCATGCCTGTGGGGATGATCCGGCACGCCTTTGATAAAGCCGATCCCCGAATGTTGGATGGTGCCGTTAGTGTAAAGAAGTTTGGCGCCAGCAATGCCGACTTTCTCACGAAGGATGGCGTTGACTAACGGTTCGAGCCATCCGGAGGTGACCTCAGTGTCGTTGTTTAGAAACACCAGTAAAGAGCCCCGAGCAGCCTGAGCGCCCTGGTTGCAGGCCTCGGCAAAACCGAGATTAGAGTCGTTGAGAATGGCTGAGAGTTGGCACGTGCGCTGTTCCTCGGCCAGGAATTCCCGGGTACCGTCACTAGAGCCGTTGTCGACGACAATGACCTCGCAAGGATCGACCGAGCTGTGCTTCTTGATCGCTTGGAGACAGGAGCGGGTGAGGGCGAGATTGTTAAAGACCGGGATGACGATCGACACACGCGGCGACCCGGGTTCGACGGTCGCGTCCGACCGGGGGTTTGGTTTCCGGGAGGAGTCCGGGACAGGCGCTACAGGAAAAGCTCGCCGACCTCCGGACAACACGGTGTACGGTTTGATGCCCGTGTTCGGCTCAAGGCGTGCTTTGCCGTCGATTCCGACAGTGACATCCGGGGAGACTTTATGGCGCCACTTTTTTTGGAGGAGATCGATGTTGCGTTGTTCTTTGCTGAACCGCTCGGCCCCACTCTGGGACTCATAATGAATCACCACGCTGTCGGGCTGATAAACGACTCGCCAGCCTTGCGCACGAAAACGGAGGCAAAGATCCACATCCTCGTAACCGTTCCAGAAAGCTTCGTCGAAGCCACCCACTTCCTGGAACATGGCGGCCCGGGTCAAGAGGCAGGCACCAGTGCAAACGTTGTACTCCCTTGGCAGGTTGGCTTGAGGCAGGTCGGACGGTTGCTTATAATAAATATGGAAAGGGCCGATATGCCCGGTGGTTTGCTGGACAGAGATGACTACCCCGGCGTGCTGGATGGTCCGATCCGAGAAGAGCAGCTTGCTGCCCACAGCGGCCGCGGAGTCATCCTGCTCGAGTACCGAGAGTAAGGGAGCGAGCCATCCGGGCAGCACCTCGGTATCGTTGTTGAGGAATAACACGTACCGGCCTCGGGCCGCCTCGGCACCCTGGTTGCAGGCCTTGGCAAAACCAAGGTTTCGCGCATTGACGAAGGGGCGGACGCGACCGGAGGAACCTCTCTCGAGCTCCCGAAGCCACTCCGAAGTGCCGTCAGTTGAGCCGTTATCCACCACGATAATTTCATGCGCGATGCCTGGGGTATGTTCCTCGAGAGAACTCAGGCAGCGGCGGGTCATGTCCAACAGGTTGAAGACTGGAATCACGATCGAAACCACTGGGGCCTCAGTCCGCGTGGGTGTACCCGGAGCCGCCGCCAGTTCGGGTGCCCGGGCGAGCGACGGTTCTGAGGTCGCTCCAGGTGTGACGGGAGGAGATTGTTTGCGGAACCAACGACGGTTCTCGGCTAAGCCGTGCTGGGTGAAATGGTGCCACCCGGATTGCAGGCGCCCTTGCCGCACGGCTTCGGCCACGTCCGGGTGGCAGGCCAAATAGCGAGCCTCATCGAACTCACGCTCATCCGAAGGCACCCACCCGATTTCGGGATGCAAAGCCGGACTCGACCCGAGTGCGGACGTGGAATTGTTCACTGATAAGCAGGCCATCTCCGCCCGCAGACTCGCTCGAGCGGCGTCTTGCGCTTGGATCAAAGCCGGTCGACTGACAGTGAAAGCGGCGTACCGAGCATGGATTCTTTCCATGGTCGCCAGAAAACGCGCGGCGCCCTGGCTGGTCATCGACGATCCATCGGTGCGGGAGGAAAACTCGCAAGTTACTTTGGGAACGTGTCGGAAAGGATAGTGACGGGATAGCCGGATCCAGAGATCCCAGTCCTCATGGCGGTCGAGCGATTCATCGAACAGGCCGGACTTTTCCAGAAACGCCTTTTCGTGCATGAAACAGAGCACTGGCGCGAGGTTCTGTGCCAGGACCTTGTCATTGTCCCAATCGTGGGAATAAGCGAGCCGCCGCTGCGTCACCGTCCAGCGCCCCTCGACCAGTTCTTGATGGGCCTGGTTTGCATCCGTGTAAGCTACCGTGCCCGGATGCGCGGCCAGGAAATCCACCAAAGTTGTTAGGTGATCGGGATAGTAGATATCATCGTCATCCAGATAGGCAATGTAACGGCCCCGAGCGATCTTCAGGCCGGTGTTGCGAGCCGCGGCCAAGCCTCGGTTGACGTCGTGGCGTAAGCAGACGATCTGCCCTCGCTCGTTCAGAGGCGCCACAACGGCATCGACCTCGGCTCCGGCATCGTTCACGACGATGATTTCAAAATCCTTGAAAGCTTGGTTCAGAATGCTACGCAGTGCTTCCACCAACCGTTCCGGCCGATTGAAAGTTGGAACGATGACCGAGACCATCGGATGCGAGGGAGCCTTTACCGCGGCCGAGTCTGAGCGGGGCCCATCGAGCCGATCGGGTTTTGCGGGAGGGTGGACTGTGCGCTGAGCACTGATGAAGGCCAGGTTTTCGGTGGCTAATTGATGCCCGCCATCGATCGCGAGAACCGATTCGTAGGCAGCTCGTGCCTCATCTGTTTTGCCGCCCTTATAGCAGCACGCGCCCAGCGCCAGGAGGACCTCCACGTCGCCTGGTGAGGCACGGAGAATTCGTGTATAAACCTCACAAGCATCCGGGAAACGCCCGTTGTGCATATTCAGGTCCCCGAGGAATTTCAGAGCATCCCGGTGTTCGGGGTCGAGCTCAAGGGCTCGACCTAGCGCGTGTTCAAATTGTTCAATTCGATTCAGGCGGAACGCCGCATGGGCAAGTTTCAACCACCCGCCCGCCGAGGTCTCTTGCAGCTTGGTTAGATTCTGATACTGCTCACAGGCGGCTTCAAAATCCTGCATTTGAAAGCAAATGTTGCCGAAGCTCTCGCAGACGGCGGCATCGGCCGGAGCCAGAACGAGGGCTGTCTGGAGAGCGCTTCGAGCCCCCGCCAAATCGCCACCGATCGCGAGGGTTTCAGCCTCGGAAAGAATTCGCTCAAAAGGCGGGGGGCCCCCGCGCGTTGTCAACCCAGTGGGCGGTGTGGCGTTGAGACCCACAGCATGCAAATTCGCCAGCTGCCAGGAACTGCGGTGGGCCAAAGCCTCGCGAAAAAACGCGGCATAACGTTCGGCCATAGTCCGCCATTCAAACGCACGCTGAACGGCTAACCGGGCCTTCTGCCCCATCGTGACCCGTCTTTCCGGGTGATCCCGGAGTTCAATAACCGCTCGCAGGAACTCGGGCAACGCGCGATTTACGATGAGGGCGCTGTCTCCGTCGCGCAGGTACTCTGGCACGGTGCCATTGTCGGTGGTGATTAAGGCCCGCTGCATGGCCGCCGCTTCCATCAGGGAATTGTTGTTGCCCTCAAAATCCGAAGCGCAAACGTAGACATCCAGGGAGTCGTAGAATTCACGCATCTGCTCCAACGAAAGGTTACGGTCCTGGTATCCACAGAAAACCAACTCCACCCCGGGCAAATGGCCGAGAGGTTCGATGATTTCCTTGAATCCCTTTTTCGAGGCGGAAAGACGGTTTCCCGCCCATCCGATCCGCAGTTTCGTCCCGGATTGGTCCGCGCGGTTTCTAGGAGTAAACCATTCGGTGTCCACGCCATGGCTCAGGGCCGTGACACCGGCCAGATGCGGTTCAAAGACCTTGAGCAACCGTTCGGAAACGACATGAACTCTCTGAAACCTGGTCCGCAACTGTTCCACTACTCGAAGGAACGGTTCCCGGTCCCAGGAGAGGTGGGATCGTATGCCGGTGATCCACTTTTGCGGAGAGCGGATTTGCTCCGGGTTCACCAGATTCCATTCCAAAGGATAGATCAGGTCAAAATCGTCCTCGGAAAACTGCTCGCTCTGATACCCAAGAGTAAAATCGAACTCGTTGCTAAGGAACCGATGAAGCATCCGCGCGTGGCGCTCGAAAATCCAATTGGGAACGTCCGCTATGAGGAGGATTTTTGCGGGAGGCGATGGCGATCTTGTGAGGCCAGTCGAAGGAGCTTGTGCTACGATGGCCGAAGGAAGCGTCGCCACATGCTTTCCGCCCGGTCCACGCGGCGACTGGGTGCGAAAGTCGGGAATGGGAGCCGGTTGCCACCTGGGTTCGGTTCGGTTTTGACGCAGCCACTCCTCCAGGACTGTGAGCAGCCAAATCGGACCGTAGGCGTTTTGGGTGAGGATCTGTTGGATGACGCCGGGTTCAAAAAAGGCCATTAGCGTCGAGCTTGTCTCAAGCAGCCGGCGGTTCACGGCCGTTCGTGCCTGTGCGCCCGGCGCCAACCATCGGGACAGCGGCATGGCGAAGCCCATTTTGGGACGGTTCAAAAATTCGGCAGGGTAGTATTTGGCCGCGACCCGTTTGAGCAGGAGCTTCCGCATCCAGAGACCATCCTGGCCACGAGCCAGGTTGAAGCGCTCAGGAATGGTTGCGGCCAGTTCGATTACGCGCAGGTCCACCAGCGGAGTGCGCACCTCCAGACCATGCCTCATGCTGGCGATATCGACTTTGGTCAGAATATCATAGGGCAAATAGGTTTTTAGATCGAGATATTGGGCTTTGTTGGCCAATGAGAAGCCATGGGCGCGATTCCACTCATGGGCGAACACCTCCAAGGGCGCGGGGCAGTGCGAACGCCACTCCGGTCGCCATAAGCTCTGCCGACGTGGAACGTCTATGTAGTGAATGCATTCGAGCCAATCTTTCAGGCCCGGCGCAGCACCCGCCCGGCCAGCCCATGCGGTCATCCAATCCC
>JANXQE010000250.1 GCA_025356925.1 Limisphaerales bacterium
ATGGGCCTGGCCAAAGCCAAGGCTGGCAAACTTGAACAATTCCAAGTGCGCTATTAGCCGGGATCGTTGTCGCTTTCGCGCAGAGGCGATACGGCAACTCCAAATTCAAAAGGAGCTCGCCATCAGGGCGGACTTCTTTTACGTATCCCATCCCATGATGACTCGAGGTCCTGTTCGGCGGCCGCCTCCACCGCGTCCCTCCATAGCCAAATGCGCGCAAGGCGGCGAGGTTTTGCTCGATCGAGCGATGCCGCAAGGGCATTTTGTGATGGACAGCGGGATCATTGTGCCATCGTGCCCTGGAACCTCGACTGCTTCGGAAACCAAGTTCTCGAATCCAGGATAGGAGACGTCGCTGTTAAACCTGCTTTTGGCAAAGGTGTTCTTGCGTGCGTCGAAATCGTAGATCGTCCGTCCGGAGCAGAGCAGGACAATTTGTCAGCAACGTCAGCTGCGTCAGCGCTGTCAGCGCTGTCAGCAGGTTGGCGAAAAATGAGCCCAAGGGGGGGTTCCGGCCGCTCAGCCGGTAATCGTTCCAACTTATCACTGCAAGAGGAAAGTGCTATTTCCACAATAACGGAAAACCGGATAATCTCTTCTCGCCGCCGAAGAACGGTTCGGCAAAAAACAACAGACCGAATGAGATAATATGAACACCACCGCGAATATCCCGCGTCGCCTTGGCAAGGCTTTATCGCTATTCCTGGGAGTTCTGATGTTCATGTTTGGATTCCTCAAATTCTTCCACCCATTCCGTGGATGGTTTGAGATCCAGATTCAACAGAGTCATGTCCTGTAAGACCAGGCGCATCTGATACGCCTTTGAAAATGCATTGCCCGAGTCGTTTGGTTTGAGGCCTTGCGTTAGTTCTTGCAGTCTCTACCAAGGCGAAAGCGTTTGACAGACCAGGAATGATATTCTCTAAATAATAACATGCTCAGCGATGAACGTCATCAATTCGGCGCCTTTTTGCGCAAATTGAGGGTTGGCCAACATCTGACCTTGCGGACCCTGGCAGAGGCCGCAAAGGTGCCCTTTCCCAATATCTCGGCGATGGAATGCGGGCGGTTGGGCGCCGGCGGAATT
Source organism: Limisphaerales bacterium (assembly GCA_025356925.1). Lineage (GTDB taxonomy): Bacteria > Verrucomicrobiota > Verrucomicrobiia > Limisphaerales > UBA8199 > JANXQE01. Next base: position 1,088 of record JANXQE010000250.1, read on the forward strand.
GTCGCGCGCAAGCTGGCGACCGGCTTGGGCCTGAGGGGTCAGGCAAAGAAAGCTTTTCTGACGTATGCCGCGATCACCAACTCGCGAGACCGGGTCGCAAAGGAATTCCTGGCCTATCCGGGAATTTTGGTCAATGTCTTGCCCAGCATGCTCCGAGACGCGAGGATCAAGCCCCGGGACATCCTCTTTGTGCGGTGTGAGAATCCGGAAATCATCTACCACCCCGCTGCCGATAGCCTGGAGCTCGCGGATCGCGTGCGCCTCAAACCCGAGGTGGAGCAACACCTGAGACGGGCAGGCGGGATGGGCACGTGCGTTGTGATTTTTCTCAAGGGAGGCCGCCAAGCTGTGCTACAGTGCCAACGGCTTATGTTTTAGTAATTCGGTTTCGCGTTGACTTCACGGGCGGACAGATGTTATCTTGTGAAAGATAACTTATGTCCACCACTTTCGCCCGTCGACGGGCTGGGTGTAAAATCCCTGAAACCGGCTCGCTGCTTGGTATCCAGTGCGGGGTATCTGCCTGGTTCCAAGCGAAACGAAGCTTAACGCCTTCCTACGTTGGGGATCCCGCAAACCGAAGGGGTTACCATGATCTCAAAGCGTAAATTCCGACGGGCCCTAAACCGTCGTTTTCAAAAAGAACTTCGTCAGTTGCAGATGAAACTCGAGTGGACTGCGAAACAACTATCGAGCCATCTTGGCTTACCACACCGCACGATGCTAAACTGGTTGGCGGGCAGCGCCTGCCCCGGGGAAACACGCCTCAAAGAGATCTGTGCCAAAGTCGGCTGGCGTTACGAGGAATTATTTCAAGGCGACTCTTTGGCGGATGAATTATTTGAGGAAGATTACCTCAATTTCGAGAAGCTAACGCAGCGGTATCTGCGACTGGAGCCGCGAGACCCGTTGGCAGCCTGGGGGCACATTCCGTTGGCGGCGGCCTTGGTCCACGTCGATCTTGAAGCTTCGGGCTTTATTTGTCGGACCATCATAGCAGATCACTTTGGAGCGCGCATCGAATTCGAACGCTCGAAGCAAGTTGTCTTGCAAGTCAATGTCATCTATGGCCGTGGACTGGTCATCAGCTGGTTGGACGACCAGGCTTTGACGCGGGAAACGCGGGAGCTTTCGGAGGCGAGCCTAAAGGTAATCAAGGACAATCTCAGAACGGTCGCGGGGCTGTAACAACCGATGATTATGTTGGCAGCGCACCACATTTTTCAGGACTTGTCACCGCTCCAAATCATTAAAGATTTGGGGCTCAAGCTCGAAGAGAAAAACGGCTCCTACTTCACGCCGCACCCCAAAGACCCGACGCATTCTTTGCGCATCAACGCAAGCCAGTTCGTAGGTTCTCTAAACGGGCCGACGCCAGGCTGCGAGGTAGTCGATTTTCTGGCGATGCAGTTTGGGTCTTACTCCAAAGCCGTCGACTACATCGTCCGGCGATATAACCATTTGGTTTCGCTGCCTGTCGGATACAGTTTGGGCGACGAGCCCAATCAATTAGTCGAAGCGCTGAAAGCCCAACGGGAACAGTTTGAAAGGATTCTCTCTTTGCAGATTCCTTTGCGCTCCCAATCCCAAGGACTCGCCGACGGCGTCCTGTACTGTCGTCGTAAGCAACTGGACCCACAGCATATTTGGCGGGTGTTGTACATTGTAAAAGGCAGCCACTTGAACGGAGTTCTACAGCGCTTGGCCAAACCTGGTCGCCCTTTTGAAGCTGATGAAACTTACCTGGTCTTGCCCTATTTTCAGAATTTCTGCCGCTTTGCTCAGCTGCAGATCTGCGATTTGCATGAAAAGCTGCTCAAGACAGTTCCGGTTGACTCCTCCCAGATTATGATTTTTGGGCTTCATACCTGCCTTCTAGGTAAGAAAAGAATCCAAGTCGTCGAAAGCCCACATGAGGCGGCTCAGGCGTACTCGGCATCGGTGTACGCGGGCGAGTATGGCGGATTTGTACACCTTCGCTTTGATCCCCAAGGCGAGCCGCATAAATCACCGCTTCAGTCCGCTCGTCTGGTGGTGACACAGCAGACCGACTTCCAGTCGCTGATCAATAGCCGGAAAGTGTTCCAGCACCTGGAGGTAATTGACCCACAGGGCAGATTCACTGATGCTAAAGCGCAACCAGCCACAGAAAAAAATCAACTGACGCTGGTGCCCGCCACTCCGGTGCCTCTCCAAGCGCAGCAACTGTTTATCGTGAACGGCGTTCATGTGGCGGAGACGGTCGCAGGGTACGTGGCCACCGAGCCTGGCACGAACCTCAACTGCCGGTTCACGAATTTTGTAATCCGAGTCGAATCGCGGGTTTGGTTTGAGGAACGCCAACAAACCTACCTGCGCGGCTGGATTCGTCTGCGAAAAGACGTCGTTCCACTCCTGCTGCTCAATTCGCAGGCGCAGCGAGCGGAAGCCATCCTCTTGGAAGCCCAACGTGCAGTTGACCAGGTTGCCGCTCGCAACCTGCCGACCCCAGCTATCCTAGACTCAGTCCACAAATCCAAACTCGTCGATATTGTCCAGCAGCAGCTTGACGGCGTTGGCAAACAGGTGGGGGTTGAGACCCTCGGCTGGAGTCCCAATAGAACGCGCTTTATCACACCGGCCTGGCAGGTGAACAACGCTACGCCGCCACCCTACACCCCTTCACGCACTCTTACCGAAGCAACACAGGTGAACAGAGACGGACAGGAGCCCACTTCCAACCTGTTCCATCCCAAAGCCCAGATGCTACGGCAGTATTTCAGCTCTGCAGATTACAAGGTCTCCCAAGAGCAGAATCTGGTGACACCACAAGCACGCTTTTTGATTACTCTCGTGGCGGCATCGCTGGGACGGGGCTTTCTGAACCTGCCAGCGCAACCGTTTAAGATCCTGCGTAGCCGGGAGTCCTTCGCGCTGTTACAAAGTGTCTTTCGAGCTCTCGGTCAACGAGGACTAGCTTTCGTCTGCGCGGCTCCACCGGGGAAGTAAATGACTTGCCGCAACCCCTGGCGAGGCGCTTGAGACGGGGGCAAACACCGCTTTCTCGAAAAACGGGAACCGGAGGCCATCTGCCGGTGCAAAAGTTCCCGCTGCAATTCGCATCAACCCGTCAACCACTGCGGCGGTTGGCTTAAATCAGAGCGCCGCGACCTCACAGTGGTCACCCAACCTCTTTAGAATCAGGAGTTTCCCGCCCGATTTAACAGTTTGCCTCTAGCTCACTATTATGTAGGTATGAACCTTGAACAAAACTCCTCGCCAAAGGCACATCCAACCGTGCTCGC
>JANXQE010000287.1 GCA_025356925.1 Limisphaerales bacterium
GCAGGGAGAGAACGTCGAGTGCGACCGGGTCTTTGCTAAAGCGCAGTTCATCGAGGGTGGCTGAGTAGTGCAAAAGGCCGCGTTCGCCGCCCTCAGCGACCACGTGGTGCTGAACATTGTCGATGCGCTGATCTGTCAGTATGAGGGCGGCGAACGCGGCCTTTTGCACTACTCAGCCACCCTCGATGAACTGCGCTTTAGCAAAGACCCGGTCGCACTCGACGTTCTCTCCCTGCGAGAGCTGGACCACCTCCGCGAGGCCGCCAAAGCACCGGTGGTCAAACCCAACCTCGACCTCTACAACAACGCCGCCCTGCTCGAACTGGGTGTGAGTGATCCAAAAAAGATCCAGACCGAGCGTCTGCAATGAGTCCAACAATGCCGGTGCTTTACTTTCCGCGGTTATCTGTGAAGTTGGACTTGTGAGAATACTAAGTTCTGTTGGCACAACTCTATGACTAACCGCGTCCGACGATCCTTGCGGGTTGGCACGTTGTGCTTGCTATTCGGGTGGGCCCAGCCTTGGCGAACGAGCGCGTCCGACACGTTCGCCTGGAATACAAACCAGAGCCGGGTCAGCGCGGATATCAGATCCGAATCACTGCCCAAACTTCTCGAAAAAGTCGCGACCGCTACTGGCTGGCGGGTATTTATCGAGCCCGAGACAACGCGTGAGGTATCCGCCAAATTCACAGATCTCGCGCCAGGTGACGCGTTGCATTTGCTGCTCGGAGAGATCAACTTCGCCCTGGTCCCGGGGACTAACGCAAGCCCGCGTCTGTTCGTTTTCCGCACCTCGCAGGAGCATGCCACTCAGCCGATCCAGCCGGCTAAACCCAAAGCGCAGGCGGAGTCCAAGGTGATACCAAACGAGTTGATTGTTCGTCTTAAACCAGGGGTAAAGATCGACGAATTGGCCAAACTGCTCGGCGCAAAGGTTGTCGGCCGGATCGACAGCCTCAATGCCTATCGCCTGCAGTTTGACGATGCGACCGCCACCACGGCCGCGCGGGACCAACTCGCGAGCAATTCCGACGTCGCTTCGGTAGATAACAACTTCACTGTCCCGCGGCCCGAAGGCCCGCAACCCGCTCCCAACGGCGCTCCACCCATCCAACTGCAGCTCAAACCACCGCCGGACAATGGCCGGATCATCGTCGGGCTGGTCGATACAGCCGTCCAACCGTTGGGCAACAATCTCGACCAATTCCTTTTAAAGCAGGTTTCGGTGGCCGGCGATATCCAGCTCAGCTCAGATTCACCCACCCATGGCACAGCCATGGCCGAAACCCTCCTGCGCAGCCTGCAATCCTTCACCCAAGGCAGCACCTCCGTCCAGATTTTACCGGTGAACGTCTACCCGGGCGGCGGCGCTGGGGATGCCTCGACGAGCACGTTCGACGTGGCCAACGGCATCATCCAGGCCGTCAATGGCGGGGCCAAGGTGATCAATCTCAGCCTGGGCAGTTCCAGCGATAGTCCATTTCTGCAGAGCGTGATTCAAGACGTCAGCAAACTGAACATCGCGATGTTCGCCGCCGCAGGCAATGAGCCGGTCACCACCCCGTTTTATCCGGCGGCGTACCCCGAAGTCAAAGCGGTGACCGCGATCGACAACGGTCAACTCGCCTCATACGCCAGCCGTGGCAGCTTTGTTGCTTTGGGCGCGCCCGGCACCAGCATCGTGCCGTTCGGCAACCTCGCCTTCGGAGTCCAGGGCACCTCGGTTTCCAGCGCGTACACCAGCGGTCTCGCAGCCGGGTATCTGGAAACCTCCGGGGGCAACGTTTCCAAGATGGAGACCTTCCTGAACAACAATTTCGGCGTAAAGATTTCTGGAGGAAAGTAGCGGCCCGTTTCAGTCGCTGAGTCCCATCCTGCCAGACCTGTTCTTCGAGGGCTTCGGGGCACTCTCTACCCACGCCCAATCCCACTACCGGCTCCGGCGGTGGTAGCGCATTTTTAACCGGGGGCCTCAGTGATATCTCACCCAAGCGTAAACAAGGTCGGCGCGCGAATGACGAATTTCCGGAACGCCACCTTCCAGTCGGCTTAGAGCATGCGCGTATGAACCGCCTCCAAAATAGTAAAGCGACGGTCTCAGCCGGCGGCAAGTCAGCGCTCCGATCAGCGCTCGCCATCAAACGGGAAGAGGCTACCAAAGGAACCTTGACGTTTCAGCGAACTTATGTGAGTTTAGCGCCACTGATATCACCGATAAGCTGCCCGTTTCGGGCCGGTGCCTGTTCGGGAGTAGCGTCCCAGTGGCACCACAGATCCCCCCGAAATTCGGTTCAAAGGCAAATATGATGAGACTCCTGGCATTGGTTGGCGCCGCGTTGCTGAGCGGTCTGGAACTCAACGCTCACACCGTGACGTGGTTCGAGAACCCAAGCGGGCTTTTATCCAGCAACCCGCTGGTGATCTCTTCGGTGAGCTCGGTTTATTTGCCGCATGCGATTAACATTAAACCTTCTTTGGGCGAACCTTGCATCGTATCGGTGAAACTGGACCCGCCCACCTCCTCTTTCATCTCTGCGGATATAGTCACTGGAAACCCCGCCAATTGGGTGACCATTGACGTCACTCTGGCGAAGATTCCAACTTCCACGAACCCAATCATGACGACTGTTTCGGGGACGTGGCAGGCCACGGGGGTCCCGGCCGGCAAGAACTGCGACGCGACCAACCCGGTTCCTTTTTCGGTGCCCGTGACCATTGCGATGTCGCGCGCTCAGTGGAGAATCACTGCCAGCACCGTCCAGCAGGGAGTGTGGATTGACACGCGCTCAGTCGTCGGGCTGCAGGTGTCAGATTGCCTGGCGGGGCCGTGGCTAAACATCGGCGTGGGGTCGAGTTTTTACATCATGGCGGACCATCCGGCGGGCTACTTTCGACCGATCCAATCGTATGGCGGAGGCATTAGTGGAATCATCACTGACACGTCCGGTAACGTCCAATCCAACCTCACCGTGCAGTTACCTGTGGGCGGGGCCTCGACGACCACGGGAGGGGACGGCAGCTTCACGGTCGATCCGCTGCCGTTAGGCACCAATGTAATTGAGGTAACAAAGACCAACACCTTCGTGGATCCGGGCACGGGTTCAAACCGGACCGGAATAGCCAGCATTGACATTTTAGCGCTGGCCACCAACGCGTACGCGGTTTTGCAGCTCATATTAGAAGCGCAGATTTGGCCACCGCCTCCGGCCTGCAATTGCTCGCCATGGTGCGCAATCGGCTTCGGAACGCTCGACGGAGCTCAAACCCCGGTCTATTTCGCGGGCGGCGCCAATCCGCCGAAAGGCGTTCCTCCAAGCTGCGGTGTGCCGGTCGTCACTGTCACGCCGCCCAGCGGGCCCTCCTTCACGATAAGAGCTGGAACGGGCCGACACCGCAACTCCGGCCCCAACCCGGCAGTGGGCATGTGGACGGTCACCACGACCGTTTGTGGTCAGAGTAAGTCCTGCACAGTGACGGTGCCTTGATCGGGTTGGGCTTGGCGAATATCGCTCCCCGCGCACGATACGCATCTGCCGACTCGGCTTATTTTGTGAACAGCCAGAGCAGAAGAGTAAGGACCGCGCTCCCCATTGGACAGGTTACGATCGGGAAATAGAAACGACGCGAAATTTACCGTCATTCATCCCGAAAAGAGGGCAAGTCTTAACAAAGTGCGTTTCCCTTGACAAGCCCCACAAGGTCTGGTCCATCCACATTCCATGCCGCGCCAATTACACATCCAGTACCCCGCGCAATGTACCACGTCATGAGCCGAGGCCATCGGCGAGACGACGTCTTCATGGATGACCTGGACCCCCACGACTTTCTCAAAACTCTGGCCTAGGCCTGCCAGAAAACCGGTTGGCAGGCGCCTGCCTACTCGCTCCTGGGGAACCATTATCGTCTGGTTTTGGACACGCCCAATGCCACCCTGGGAAGGACAGTGACCTGGTGTCGCGCCGCAAGAGCGATCCAGGCAGGCTCGAGATTGCGGCGCGGCTCCGCCGAGAGACCACCCTCTCGATCAAAGCCATCGCCAAGCGCACCCACCTGGGCACCTCCAAGAGCGCCAACATCGGCTGGCACACCACCAGGCGCCACCGCGTTCCGGGCCCGACTGCCCGGCGACACCGCGTCTTTGAAAGAAAACGAGCCATATTACGACTTGACCCCGTTTTCCTTTTCAGCACCGCCGCTCCCCCGCCCTTCTTTCGGCCTTCGGGCTTCCGGCAAGGCTGGCCCGCCGGCCCGCCGGCCGTCGGCCACTTGCCGCTTGCGCCCGACGCCGTCGGCCTTAACCTGTTCAGCGTGGCCTGGTTTACAGACCGACATCTTTTTCTGCTGGCCGTCGTCGGTTACGGCCTGAGCATGGTTTATTCTACCTTCCTTTGGCGAAAGGGCTTTCGCCGGGACGATTATGTCAATTATTCGGTCCTGCTATTGACGTTCGTCTTGCACACCACCGCCATGGGGCTGCGGGGCTTTCGCCTCGACCATTGCCCCGTGACCAATCTTTACGAGGCCACCACTTTTGCCATGTGGAGCATCGTGGCGGCTTACCTCGTGGTTGGGCTTTGGCCGCGGCTGAGGTTCCTCGGCGCATTCGCCTCGCCGGTGCTTTTCGGCATGGGCGTCTTTGCGCTCATGCCGAATCTCGACACGCCACACGGAGCCAGACCGGGAACGCCGGTTGCCTGGACCAGCGTGCATGCCGCTCTCATGGCGTTGTCCTACGGGGCATTTGGCCTCAGCTCGATTGCCGCCTTGATGTACCTCACCCAGGAACACAATTTAAAACTGCACAAGCTCAGAGCCCTCTTCTCGCTGTTGCCGCCGATCCAGCGACTCGAATTTGTCGTGGGCCGTTTGCTCGTGAGCGGGTTCGTCCTGCTGACCGTTGGCCTGGTCGTCGGAGCCTATGACCTGAGCCGATTGGACCATCCCCACGCCTACCGCGGCGATCCTAAGATCGTCTGGTCCGCGCTGGTGTGGCTGATCTACCTCGGCTTAATCGTGATGCGTTGGAAGTTCGCCCAGGGTGGCCGCCGCTTTGCTTTGGGAGCCATCGGCAGCTTCGTCTTCGTGCTCCTTACCTTTTGGGGCACCAACGTCCTCTCTCCCCTGCACAATCCATGAAACCGGCGGCAGTCAGGACTAGAGACCGTGGAACGTTTACCCGCCCCGGACCCCGCAAAACGGACTCATGCCCTTAGTTGTCATCGGTCTTAGTCATCACTCCTCGCCGGTCGCACTCCGGGAACGCTTCGCCTTCGCTGAAGCCCGCGTTCCAGCGGCCCTGCAGGTGCTGCGCACTTCGAAAGTTGCCGAAGAAGCGGTTATCCTCTCCACTTGCAACCGGGTCGAGATCTACGCGGTCACCGCTCTCGAGCCGACTGCCGCCTTCGAGGCCTTGCGGCAATTCCTCGCCACCTGCCATAATTATTCCGACCCGCTCACCGACGAGATCTATAGTTACGGCGAACCGCAGAGCGTTCATCATCTCTTCAAGGTTGCCTGCGGTCTGGACTCGATGGTCCTGGGCGAGACTGAGATCCTGGGGCAGCTCAAAAAAGCCTATGACCTGGCCTTGCGGCATGGCCACACCGGCGGCCGCCTCAACAAGGCGTTCCAGCGCGCGTTCAACGTTGCCAAACAAATCCGCAGCGAAACTAATATCCAGCGCGGCAGCGTGTCCGTCGGCTCAGTCGCCGTCGAGCTCGCGGAGAAAATCTTCAGCCGCCTGAGTGATCGCGACGTCATGGTCATCGGGGCTGGGGATACGAGCGAAAAGACAGCGCGCGCGCTGCTCTCGCGCGGGGCGCGCAGTATCATCGTCACGAACCGTTCTTACGACAAAGCCGTGCTGTTAGCCGGGGAGTTGGGCGGGCGCGCCATCCCGTTCGATGAATGGACTGATGAATTTCAAAACATCGATATTGTCATCAGCAGCACCTCCGCTCCGCACTACGTTCTGGATCGCGCCAAGCTCGAACCGGTGATGAAGCGGCGGCGCAACCGCCCGCTGCTGCTGATCGACATCGCGGTTCCGCGTGACATCGAGCCGGAAGTCAACTTCATGGAAAATGTGTTTCTCTATAACGTCGACGATCTCCAGTCGATCGCGAACGACTACCTGAAACGGCGCCAGCAGGAAGTCGCGCGCTGCGAGCAGATCATCCGCGACAAAGCCGCGGCCGTGCTTGGGCCGCCTGCCGCCCGGCCAGCCGCGGGCGATGTTCGTCCAGCTTTCGGGGAAAGATGAAGCGATGGGGTGCGTGGTGCGTGGTGCGTGGTGCGTTTTGGGAAACTATGACATACAACGATTGGCTAAAGACGGTGCCAATAGAAATCACAGCCGATACTCTTTATTCGATTGCTATTGAAAATAATCCCTCGTGAACGCGGCTACTCAATGCACGAGGAGCCCGCAGAATACTCGCCCGATTCGATCCCCGACGACCTCCGCTCGAACGTACCCCTTTAGCACGCACCACGCACCACGCACCACGCACCATGCCCATCTTCGTCGCCACTCGCGGTAGCGCGCTCGCACTGGCTCAAGCCAACCTGATCCTTAGCCAATGCCGTGCCGCTTTCCCTCAGCTCGAATTCGAGCTCAAGATCATCAAAACCACGGGTGATAAGCTCCAAACGGCCTCGTTAGCTCAGGAAAGCAAAACCTTGCCGAAGGGCCTGTTCACGAAAGAGCTGGAGGTCGCCCTGCTCGACCATCAAGCCGATTTGGCAGTTCACAGTTTGAAAGACTTGCCGACGGAGCTGCCGGCGGGTCTGAAATTGGGAGCGGTGGGCAAACGCGCGGATGTGCGCGATGTCCTGATCTTTCGAGCAGCAGTCCCGGTCGCCCCGTCCCTCACCGGTCAAGAACGCGCTCAAGACCTCGCCCAGACCCCGGTCCGTCGAGGTTTCCGAGCCGGGCTGCGAATTGAAGATCTCCCCGCCGGCGCCGTGGTTGCCACCAGCAGTACTCGGCGCCGCGCGCAGTTGTTGGTCCTGAATCCGCGGCTCAGCGCTCCCGATATCCGTGGCAACGTTCTGACTCGAATCCAAAAGCTTGCCGCGAAACCCGAACTCGATGCGACGATTCTTGCGCTGGCCGGGATGACCCGGCTCAACTACCGGATAACGGATCAAGGAGAACTTCAGGGCGAGAACATTCCCGAGGGCCTGCTTGCGAGCGTGCTGGACACTGAGGTCATGCTCCCGTGCGTCGGGCAAGGGGCCATCGGCATCGAGATTCGACAGGACGACGAGCGGATCAGCGCTCTTTGCGAAGGTCTGAATGATGCTCAAACTTTTCGCTGCGTTACCGCCGAACGCGCTTTCCTGGCCGGCATGGGTGGCGGCTGTCAGAGCCCCGTGGCTGCCTATGCGGTCGTCAGAGGCGAAGAACTCCACATGCGTGCCCTTTCCTTTGCCTCGGGCCCGGTGCGACGCGGTCAAGCCACGCGCTCCCTCGACGAGGCCACCGAACTCGGGCTCCAACTCGCCGCCGAACTCAAAGTGTAATGCGGCGCGCGGCCATTCCTGTCCGCAGCAACGCAGGTAGCAGAGTGAGCGCAAAGCACGCCGTCAACGGCGAGCGGGTGGAAAGGCACCGGCACCCCATTGAAATGATTCTTCGTCCCGCTATTGTTCAAATTACCCGCGAGCCGCGCGCAAATCTTTCTCCCCGTTCGGCCTTCGGCCTTCGGGTTTCGGATTTCCGGCG
>JANXQE010000324.1 GCA_025356925.1 Limisphaerales bacterium
CCGGCGCATCCGCCACAACCCCAACTCATCCTTGGCTTTGAGCTGAAACTGCTTGGCGAACTCGGCCTGCAGCCTGACCTCGCGGAGACAAAGTTGACCGCTGGCGTAAAGGCTTTGGTCGGTCACCTGCAGCAAGCGGACTGGTCCGGCGTTTCCCGGTTGCGGCTGAATCCCGCCCAGCAGAGTGAGCTCGGTCACTTTCTACAACGGTTTTTACTATTCCACCTGGGCAGGATCCCGAAAGGACGAGACAGCGCGCTCAAGTAGACCGGGTTTTGAACCCGCTGAACCGCCGATTCATGGTCGGCTGGCGTATGGCGTACCATTGCTAATCCTGACTCCGGCGGTTCCAATGCCGCGAAAAAGCACACAAGGCGCAAAATGGGAGGATCCGATAACGACGAGACACCGTTGCTGCATTCGCCAATTGGGCGAGTCCGAGCGACCTGGCTAGATCAGATAAAAGCAACACTTTCGCTGCTTTCGCGCATTTTTGTGGCTTCTAACGGCCCTTTTCTGGGCGAATCGCCCCCGAATCTGCGCTAAGGCGGGGCCTAATGGGCGGCCAGTACAGTGGCCGGCTCGGGGTCCGGGTCGGTCCACTTGCCGTGTTCCTTGATCAGATCGACCAGGCGGTCGACCGCCTCGACCTCGGGGATGTTAAACTTTATCGCCGTTTTGCCGACATACAGGTTGATCTTATTGGGGGCGCCGCCGACGTATCCAAAATCCGCATCGGCCATCTCGCCGGGACCGTTGACGATACAGCCCATGATCGCAATTTTAACGCCCTTAAGGTGCTCGGTCCGTTTCTTGATCCGAGCGGTCACGGTTTGGAGATTGAACAGAGTTCGTCCGCAGGAAGGGCAAGCGACGTAGTCGGTTTTGAACGATCGACAGCCCGCGGCCTGGAGAATGTTGTAAGCCAACCGTAGCGACTGACCGCCCCCGGCTTCGCCCCGAACCAGGATGGCGTCTCCGATGCCGTCGGCGAGGAGAGAGCCGATCACCACCGCGGCGCGGAGCAGGGCTATCTTGGGCTCCAACGGAGTTGCTTCAAAAGCCAGGCAATCCTTCAGCAGGATCGGATTGTTGCGGCCGAGGCGCTTGAGCCGGACGCCGAGCAATCGAAACGCCGCAATTGGGGGTAGAGCAACCCCATCTTTGACGGTGACCAGTTGGGTCTCGCAATTGATTTCGAACTCCTGGCTGGGATCGAGCTCCAGGACATTCAAATCATCGTAGACTGCCTCTGGCTTGACGTCCGCCTTGAGACTGATCCTCGGGGCTACTTTGTCGTACGTCGCGCGGGTGACAACAACGCGGACCGTTTGTTCTCCGCCGCACTTGAGGCCGTCCGCCAGCTCGATTTCAGGGGTGGACCGACGCGAATACACAAAGGGATCGAAAGGCCACCCCGGGACTAGGTCCGAAGGTCGAAATCCGAAGGCCGACGCGTTCTCGATGGGAGCGGCCAGAACAGACATCTGGGCGAGGAGATCGTTGCAGACTTCGATTTCGCGAGGGGAGTCCTCCGTGAGTGATACACGGACCGTGTCGCCCAGGCCGTCGCACAGGAGTGAACCAATGCCGATGGCGCTTTTGATGCGCGCGTCCTCGCCGTCCCCGGCCTCGGTCACGCCCAGGTGAATCGGATAATTCCAGTCCGGCCCTTCCTGCTCAAGCCGCGCGACGAGCAGCCGATAGCATTCGATCATGACCTTCGGATTGCTCGACTTCATCGAGAACTTAAAGTTATGAAAATCATTCTTGCGGGCGATCCGCGCGAATTCCAAAGCGCTCTCGACCATGCCCAGCGGTGAGTCCCCGAACCGGTTCATGATCCGATCACTCAACGAGCCATGATTGGTTCCGATGCGCACCGCCCGGCCCAACTCCTTACACAGCTTAACCAGTGGCGCAAAACGTTCCTCGATGCGCTCCAACTCGGCCGCGTATTGCTCGTCGGTGTATTCCTTGATGGCGAATTTCTTGGAATCCGCGTAGTTGCCCGGATTGATGCGGACGACTTCAACCCATTTGGCGGCTTCCATCGCCGCATCGGGCTTGAAGTGAATGTCAGCGACGATGGGAACGAGGCAGCCACCCGCGCGCAAGGCCTCAACGATGTTTTTCAGGTTGGCGGCGTCCTTGATCGTGGGGGCGGTGATGCGAACAATTTGGCAGCCAACGGCGACCAGTTCGAGGGTCTGCTTGACGCATTCCGCGGTATCCATCGTATCGCAGGTCAGCATCGACTGGACCGCGACAGGGTGGTCGCCGCCGATGATCAGCCCGCCGTTAGAGGGATCCCCGATCACGATTTCGCGGGTCCGGCGGCGTTGATAGAACAGCGGCGACTCGCAGTAGAGCATGTCAGTTCTTTTCCGGCGATTTGGGGGCGAACTTTACCTCGACCGGTTTATCCTTGCTCCGCCGCCAAGGCAAATCTTGAACGTCGTAAAAGGCGATATACAGCATAAAACCGATCAATAAGACCGCACAACTGGTTTGAATGACATTGATGATTCGGGCGCTGATGGGCTTGCGTCGGACCCCTTCCAACAGAGCGAGAAGGATGTGCCCGCCGTCCAGTACCGGAATGGGGAGCATGTTGAGCACAGCCAGGTTGACGTTCATCAAAACGCTGAACCAAATTGCCAGACGCCAGCCCTGTTCGCTGTTAAAGAGACGATAATAAACATCCATGATCTTTACAGCCCCGCCCAGATGCTGCGGTTTGATGTCGGTGTGTCGCGATAACAAGGCGCCAAAAGTTTCGAACATTGCCGACACGCTGGCATCCACCTGCTCGATGGGACCGGGATGGGCTAAAGTCGTTTTCCCGTTGGCATCCCAAACAATCCCCACCCGGGGTTTCTGGTTCGGCGGACTAATCGGCGCTTCCGGAGTCAAGCTTACTTGAAAGGTCTTTCCCGCCCGTTCCACGTTGAGGTCAATTTTGCCGTTGGGATGCTGCTCAATAAACTCGCTGAGCTCGCCAAAATAGTGGAGGGGGGTCCCGTTTACGTCGAGCACACGATCGCCGTGTTTCAAGCCGGCCGCGGCCGCCGGGCTGTTCGGAGCAATCTCAGCAATCATCGCCGACTCCGCGGGCAGGATCCGGATCTGTCGGAGGCTCTTTCGTTGCCAGAACTTGGTTTCCTCTTTGATCGGCACGGGATTGAAGGAAAGGACTTTCCCTTCACGTTCCACCTTGACCGGCACCGTATCGCCCGTGCTCCGGACGATGCGCCACATCACGCTGTCGCCCATCCCCATGAACTTGCTTACGGGCTGCCCGTCGACCTCCATGATCCGATCCCCGGGACGGATGCCAACCTTATCGGCCGGCCCATCCTTCTCGACGTACCCGATGGTGGTCGTCATCTCGGCTTCGCTCACGGGCCGGCCGACTACAAAAACAACAAAGGCGAACGTCAATGCGAGTAAAAAGCTAAAGAGCGGTCCCGCAAAAGCCACGATGACCTTGTCCAGGGCGGAAATCTGAGGCAACGGGGGCCCGGAGTCATCGGTTTTTCCTTCGATCGCCTCCATGGTGGCCATCTGAGGCAGGGAGACGTAACCCCCGGCGGGGATCGTGCCCAGGGCGTATTCGACTCCATTAATTTTGGTTTTCCAAATCGGCTTGCCAAACCAAATGGCGAACCGGTCGATCTTGAGCCCACGCCAGCGAGCGGCAAGAAAATGCCCCAGCTCATGCACGAAGATGAGCAGGTTAAACAGCAGCAAAACCTCTACAAAGACAAAGATAAACTTTAAGATCGACATAATTTCACCGGAATGCCCACCAGGTGGGACGACTTCAAATATAGCAGCGATTGTGCCAGTGGCAATGCGTCAGGGCCATCCTAAACCGTCATTTTTGGGCGAGCCAAGGTGTTGGCCCTGAAACCCGAAGGCCGAAGGCCGAGGGCCGAACCCATGAGCCCCCGAGAGAACGGCACTCTCTCATGCCCTGAAGTCGGGCTTCTCTCGGGTTTCAGACTTAGGCCTTCGGACTTGGCGGGCCCCGGGGGCTGAAACTTAACCTTCAAAACGCGGAACATATCAGCGGCACGCCTCCCTTCTGGCCCAGGCGTCCGCCTCAAGAATTTGTTCCAGCGTCGGGTGGGCCACCACCCGGTGACGTTGAAGCGTGGCCGCGACGGTTTCTGAGATTTGGCAAAAGCTGATTCGCCGGTTCACGAACGCTTCGACCGCAACCTCGTTGGCGGCGTTCAAGACTGCTGGCATTGTCCCGCCTTCTTCCCCTGCCCTGCGAGCGAGGTCCAGCGCTGGGAATCGGATCGGGTCGGGTTCCTCAAAAGTGAGGTTGCCCAGCCTCGCCAGGCTGGTTTGCACGCGGTCGCTGGGCACCCGATCGGGACAAGTCAGCGCGTATTGAATGGGCAAGCACATGTCTGGCGTGGAGAGTTGCGCCAGCATGGAGCCGTCCACGAACTCGACCATGGAGTGCACGACGCTTTGGGGATGGACCACGACACCGACACGCGCCATCTCGATATCGAACAGCCAGCGCGCCTCGATCATCTCCAACCCCTTATTGAAGAGCGTCGCCGAGTCGATCGTGATTTTGCGGCCCATGACCCAGGAAGGATGCTTCAGGGCGCCCTCCACGGTGATGTGCGCGAAATCTTCCTTCGGAGTTTGCCGGAAAGGTCCGCCGGAAGCCGTGAGCCAAAGCTTTCGGACCGAGGTGGAAGGCTTGCCATCCAGGCACTGGAAGATTGCGGAATGCTCGCTATCGACTGCCAGCACGCGAACTCCATGCCGGCGTGCCTCGCTCATGACGATCTCGCCGGCCATCACCAGAATCTCTTTTGAGGCAATGGCGATATCTTTGCCGGCGCGAATGGCGGCCAGAGCCGGTTGCAGCCCAGCCGTTCCCACGATCGCGATGAGCACGATGTCTGCCGCCGGCAGCGTAGCCAGCTTGATGAGCCCTTCTGCCCCGGAAAAAACCTCGGGCGAAGTGCCCAGGACATCCCGCAACGCTTTGGCCTTGAGCGGGTCGGTAATGGAGATCGCCGCCGGGCGATGTCGGCGAACCTGTTCGAGTAACAACTCGGTGTTGTTGCCCGCCCCCAACCCGATCAGTTGGATCCGGTCGGGCAGATCCTCGGCAACCTTGACGGTGCTGGTGCCAATCGACCCGGTGCTGCCGAGGAGAACCACTCTTTTCATTTGCGATTTGGGATTTGCGATTTGGGATTTGGGATGGGGGCCCTCGCTCGGCTGGTTTTCGCGGAAGCGACAACGATTGCCACCAACTCGCTTCCCTCTTTCATCAAGCTATCCAATCGCCCGGGATTTATAAGATTATTCTCGACTAATAATTCCATCCAAAACAGCGACTCATCGCATTCCTCCTCGACAATACGCAGTTTGTTGATGAAGTCAGCTCTCGATTTCGCTCGACAGACAGCTCGGTAGTTTACACCAACTGATGTGCCGCACCAGAGTAGCTGTGAACCGAGCGTGCGAGCCACCCATCTGTCGGGCAGCGCCTCACACAACCTCACAATGCGGTTCGCGTACGCTTTCGTTCTTCGCCGCATGTCGTCGCGAGTCATGGCTGGTACGGAGTTCTGTCTGAAATCTTGGTTCGCATCATCTATAGCACCCGCTAGCATCTGGTTCAGGTGCGTCCGTTGGCGCGCCGGTTCGCCGTGACGAATGCAGCCATGCCTAGCCCTCGGCCAAAACAACGGTCCTCCCCGCGGGCAGCGCATCACTCGGTCAGAGGTAGGCGATCGCCACCATGAACCACCTCTGCGAGAGTCGCTGATTAGGGGATGATTACTGTCGATACCTCACCCCCCCTCCATTGAAAATTAGGGATTACATCGTCAATCGCCAATCGCAATTCGTAAATTCACCTTGTGAGCACATGCCGCAGGTACAAATACATAATGGGCGCGTTAAACAACAGGCTGTCGAGCAAGTCGAGGATCCCGCCGATGCCAGGGAAGAATTTGCCGGAATCCTTGACGCCGGCTTCACGTTTGAAGATCGATTCAATCAGGTCTCCAACCACCGCCGCGAGCCCCAGCAGCAGGCCGAGGATGACCGCGTGTTTCAGGTTCATCCCGTGCATCCTCTCACCGAGATAATAGACGAACAAAAGGCTGGCCAGCACGGAGACCGCCAAAGCGCCGCCGAAGCCTTCCCAGGTTTTGCCAGGACTGACGCGCGGGATCATTTTATGGCGGCCGATAAGGGAGCCGACCAGGTAGGCGCCCGTGTCACTGAACTTGGTGATGACGATGAAATAGAGCAGATAATAATGGCCGTCGACCCCGGGGAAAAAGTTGATCTTCTGGATGAAATTCAGCAGCCAGGGGACGTACATCAAGCCAAAGAGCGTGGTCGAGATGGCGAGAATGCCGGCGGTATTGCTGCGGGAAAAGAACTGGCGCAAACAGAGGCCGAGGACAAAAAGGATCAGGAAACTGGTTTCGAAGTCGTTGACACGAGCCGGCGATCCGGAGCGGCCGACCACGCCAGTCACGTTCAGGAACGTGCCGACGATCAGCAGCAGCCCGCCGAACAGGCCCCAACCCTTGAAGCAAACCAGGTCCCGTTTTTCCACGAGGCCATAAAACTCCGCCAGGCCGGTGACCGCCAGGCACGCGATGATAATGACGAAAACGGAGTCCGACAGCATGCGATTCTTCGAGAAGAGAGCCGTCAGAAGAATCGTCCATAGTATCACGAAGCTAAGGAGGCGGCGGGCAAAAATCCGGAGCTTGGACGGCGCGGCAGGTGTGGCAGGGACTGTTTCCATAGGCGATTCAGACGGGATAGTTCAAACCGCTCCAAATCTCCGATGCCGGCGATTGTAATCTTCGAGCGCCTCGTAAAACTGAGGCTTACGGAAATCGGGCCACAGCGTTTTGGTCACCACCAGCTCGGTATAGGAGATTTGCCAGAGGAGAAAGTTGCTAACCCGCATTTCTCCGCTGGTGCGGATCAACACATCCGGGTCCGGCAGGTTGCGCGTGTACAGGTGCTGGGCGAATAGTTGCTCGGTGATATCGGGAGGGTCGAGCTCGCCCGCTCTGACTTTCTGCGCGATGCTCCGCACCGCCTCGACAATCTCGGTGCGCCCGCCATAGCTCAGCGCCATGATCAGGGTCAGACCATTGTTTTTGGAAAGAATCGCCTGCGCTTTGGTCAATTGCTCTTGGACGGCTTCCGGAAGCCGGTAGACCTGGCCGATGACCTCGAGCCGTACATTGTTCTTGTTCAGTTCCGGGGTTTCGGTCTTGAGGTAATGGATCAAATACTTCATCAGCGCGTCCACTTCCTCCTTGGGCCGGTTCCAGTTCTCAACTGAAAAGGCGTACAGGGTGAGATATTTGATCCCCAGCTCCCCTGCGGTGCGGATGATGACGCGGGCTGATTCAGCGCCGGCGCGGTGGCCCTCGATGCGCGGCAAATGCCGTTGCTTAGCCCAGCGGCCGTTGCCATCCATGATGATCGCGACGTGCCGAGGCAGAGATGCCTTGGCTTCCGGGCTAAGATGGGCTGAGGGCGCGCTCACGGTTTAGCGCCGCAGGTTACTCGCTGGCAAGTGCAGGTCAAAACGAAAAGGGCTGCGCACTTTGAGTGCCTTTGAGTGAGGCCGCAAGAGCCCGGTGCTTGCCATGGCTTCCGCTCGTTCATCGCGCTGACGTGGTGCAGACTCGCTCCATTGGATGAATGGAAATCGCTCATGGAAGCGAGCAGGAATGTTTTGTTCCAAGTCACCGGCTCGGATCACTCAGCCGTCCGAGAAATAAAATCCTGCCGGAGCGGGTGTCACGAACTAAAAAAACAAACGGATAGTCAACGCGGAAAACGGGGGCTCGCGATGGAGGTTCTTCTGGATGGTTTGCCACGCGGAACCCTGAAAAAACAGCCAAAAAATGTCCGATTTTTAGCAAGCGTCGTGTAGTTCGCACCTGGTTCCGGCTCTAAGTTAATGTTGAAATTGTGGAACAATCTGATATCACCATCCTGGGTCCGCTCGACCCCTCCGATCACAAAAAAGCGTCCCCTGTTAGGCATGCGCATGCGCCGGAAACGGCCTTCGGCTCACCGCGGGATTTTCTGGACAATCGATTCGTTTATACGGTGGTGTCCGCCCGGGCGCGCGGCTTGTCGGTGGGCGTGAACTTGAATCCGGATAAGAACTGCAACTTCAACTGCGTCTACTGCGAGGTGCACCGAAACGGCGAGGTGCGCGAAGAGTTGGACGTGGAGCAGATGGCGGAGGAACTCAAGACGACGCTGGGGCTAGTGCGTGCAGAGCGGCTCCGCGAACGACCCTGGTATCGAAACCTGCCGGACGAACTTCTTCAACTTCGGCACGTCGCCCTCAGCGGTGACGGAGAGCCGACGCTTTCACCGCGCTTCCCCGAAGCTCTGCAGGCAGTGGTGCACGTCCGCGCGTTGGGAGGCTACCCCTTCAAGCTGGTGCTCATTACCAACGGCACCGGGCTGGACCTCCCCCACGTGCTCAATGGTCTCAAGCACTTTACGCGGAGTGATGAGATCTGGATTAAGCTGGACGGCGGAACCCACGCTTACCTCAACCGGGTCAACCGGGCCGATATCCCGCTGGAGAAAATTCTCTCGAACATCCTCCTGGTGGGACGCCAGCGGCCCGTCGTTATTCAAAGCCTGTTCCCTGCCTTTCAGGGCGAAGAGCCGCCGCTCGAAGAAATCGAGCAATACGCCCAGCGTTTGCTGGAACTGAAAAACGGCGGCGCTAACATTGCCCTGGTTCAGATTTATTCGGCCACTCGTCCTTCGGCCACTTCGGAATGCGGACACCTGCCTTTAAAGGTCCTCTCGCGTATCGCCCACACCGTACGCCAAACGACCGGACTGCGGGCGGAAGTGTTCTGAGGCTGGTTTAAGGCTCACCGCCACCCTGGCCTGTTGCGACGCGCCAGCCTCTCGTCGGCCGTTTCTTCAACCACCCCCCGGCAGCTCGCTTGCCTTGGTTCATCAGAATGTTTTTTGACAAAGGTTAATATATCTGATTTAGTGGTCTACAAAGCTGAATGTGGCGAAGCATGGCAGATCGGTTGGCCGGACAGGCTTTGGGCGCTGAGGTCTCCGAACTTCCCCGAAGCGCCACCACACCAAGAACAAGCAATCCCTTCTCGAAGCCCCAACCTTATGCCCAAAGCCCGGCTCAGCCCATTGGTCTACTCGTTCGCCCAAGCGCACCGACACAGCGGGGCTTCCGTGCTTTCGCTAATCCTCTCGCTCTGTGTTTGCGCGTCATCCGCGCGGAGCCAAGCCGTCTCCGTTCTGACTTATCACAACGACCTCAGCCGAACCGGGCAAAACACGAATGAAACCGTCCTAACCCCGGCAAACGTCAACATCAACGGCTTCGGCCGCCTGTTCAGCTATCCGGTGGACGGCCAGGTGTATGCCCAGCCCTTGTATGTTCCGGGCGTGGCGATCCCCGGACAAGGAACACGCAACGTGCTTTTCGTAGCCACCCAGCACGACAGTGTCTATGCCTTTGACGCGGACAGCAATGCGGGGGCGAACGGGGGACAGCTTTGGCACGTCAGCCTGGGGACCTCAGCCGCCACGCCGAATAACGATTTTGGCAACCGGTATGGAGCCTACCACGACATCGACCCGGAAGTCGGCATCACCAGCACGCCCGTCATCGATCCGAGCACAGGTACGATTTACGTTGATGCGTTTACGCACGAAGGCAGCTCCTATTTTCACCGCATCCATGCATTGAACATCACCAACGGACTTGAGCAGTCCTTCAGCCCTGTCACGGTGAGTGCCTCAGTGGCCGGCGTCGGGGTCGGCAGCACCACCGGGGTCTTGCGGTTTAATCCGCAGCAGAGCCTGCAGCGCCCGGCACTGACGCTGGCCGGCGGCATCCTCTACGTGGCGTATTCCGGGTATGCGGACACCGACCCCTATCACGGCTGGGTGATCGGTTTCCTGGCGCGGAACCTACAGCAGTTGACCAGCTACTTCTTCAATACGACGCCCAACGCTACGACAGCAAGCGATGGCGCCAATGCGGGAGAGGGAGGGATC
Organism: Limisphaerales bacterium; assembly: GCA_025356925.1. Taxonomy (GTDB): domain Bacteria; phylum Verrucomicrobiota; class Verrucomicrobiia; order Limisphaerales; family UBA8199; genus JANXQE01. Next base: position 10,096 of record JANXQE010000324.1, read on the forward strand.
TGGATGAGCGGAAATGGACTGTCAGTCGATGCCAACAACAACCTCTATTTCGAGGTTGGCAACGGGTCTTTTAACGCGAACACCGCCGGCGGAACCGAATACGGCGACAGCTTTGTCAAACTTTCTACGGGCAACGGGTTAGTCGTCGCGGATTATTTCACGCCTTTCAATCAATCGACTCTAGCGGCCAACGACACAGATCTTGGCTCGGGTGGGCCAACCCTGCTACCCGATTCGGTCGGGACCACAAATCACCCGCACTTGATGGTCGGGTGTGGGAAGGAAGGAAAGATCTACCTTTTGGATCGCGACAACCTGGGACATTTCAATTCGGTTGGCGATAGCCAGGTTGTCCAGGAGCTGACGAATGCAGTCGGGGGGACCTGGAGCTCCGGGGCTTATTTCAACGATCTTATTTTCTACCAGGGCTCGGGTGATGTGCTCAAATCGTTCAGAATCACGAACGGCTTGCTGGGAACTTCCCCCGCATCTCAATCCTCGACCAGCTTCGGTTTTCCCGGAGCGACGCCCGCCATTTCCGCGAACGGGACGAACAGCGCCATCGCCTGGGTATTGCAGAGCGATGGCTATCCCGGCAGCCCCGCCATTCTCCACGCTTACAACGCCTACAGCCTCAGCCAGGAGCTCTACAACTCTGGCCAGGCCGGCACTCGGGATGTGCCCGGCAGCGCAATCAAGTTTACGGTGCCTGCGATCGCCAATGGCAAGGTGTATGTGGGCGCGCAATCCGCGGTGTCGGTTTTCGGGAATGGCACTTTCGTCACCTCTCCAAGCATGAGCCCTGCTGCCGGCGTTTTCACCAATTCGGTGACTGTCACGTTGTCGGACACCACGGCAGGGGCAACGATTTACTTCACACTCGATAACTCCACGCCGACGACCAACTCGACGGCCTATTCAGCTCCGTTCGTCCTGACCAACACCGCCGCTGTCAAAGCGGTGGCCGTTAAGCCCGGCTCGGTGCCCAGTTCGGTAGTCGCCGCGACTTACATCAATGGCGCTTCGGCGACTTTAGCCATCGATTTCGTGACACAGGAATTCTATGCGGGCGCGACGCGAGCGAACCTGGAGAATCCGAGCTTCACAACGCCACCCACGTTTGTTCATTACCTAACCGCTTTCGAAACGCCTTCCGGGCAGGGGGTCAACTATGCCGAGCGCGTCAGCGGTTATTTCATCCCGTCGCAAACTGCCAACTATGTTTTCTTTGTTGGCTCAGATGACGATACCGATCTGTTCTTGAGCACGGATAACTCTCCCTCCAACAAGCACCTCATCGCGCAGGAGACCTCGTGGTCAAACAGCCGGGAATGGGTGAGTTCTAGCGGCCCGAGCGTGGTGGCTTCGAAGCGTTCGGACCAATTTACCGGAACCGCGTGGCCCGGGGGCAACACGATTCACCTGAATGTCGGAACCCAGTATTACCTGGAAGCGGACCATCACCAGGGCGGCGGGGGAGATGACTTTGGCGCTACCTTCAAGCTGAGCACGGACCCTGACCCGGTAAATGGCAGCACGCCGAAACTAACCGGCGGGGTGATCGCCAGCTCGGCATTCAACAACGCCTACATCAACCTAACGACCCAACCTTTGAACACGGTGGCCCCGCCCGGAGGAACAGCAACCTTCACCGCAGCCGCGGTTTCCGGCTATCTGGGCGACACGTCGGGTTCGGCCGGACCCCCGATTGTTTACCAATGGCAAGCTGCGCCAGCGGCTTCGACCACGTTCACCAACATCCCGAACGCAACTGGTAGTTCTTATACCACACCGCCGCTGGCAACTCAGCAAAATGGAATGCAATTCCGGGTTGTCCTGACGACCGCCGGGGTTAGCGCGACCAGCGGCGTCGCGGCGCTCGCAGTGGGATCCTTGCCAGCAGCGGTCCTCACGTATCATAACGACTCCGCCCGCACCGGCCAGAACACCAACGAGACCACTCTTACCCTGGGCAACGTAAACACCACCACGTTTGGCCGATTGTTCGGGTATCCAGTGGATGGTTACGTTTATGCCCAGCCGTTGGTGATGACCAACGTCGCCATTCCGACCAATGGGATTCATAACGTGGTTTATGTCGCCACCGAGCACGACAGCGTCTATGCCTTCGATGCGGATTCGAACGCTGGCGCCAGTGCCACCCCGCTGTGGCAGGTAAGCTTTCTCAATCCTGCTGCCGGCATCACTTCGGTTCCCAACGGCGACGTTGGAACCGGGGACATCGTGCCCGAGATTGGAATCACCAGCACGCCAGTGATCGATCCGGTTACGGGGACCCTCTACGTCCTGGCCAAAACCAAAGAAATAGTGGCCGGGGCGACACATTATGTGCAGCGGTTGCACGCGCTGGATGTGGCCAGCGGCGCTGAAAAATTCAACGGGCCGGTGGTGATCGGAGATACGATCTACAACGGCAACTACACTTATGTTTCCGGGCCATCGGTGGCCGGCACGGGTGACGGCAACGTTGGTGGAGTGGTTCAATTTAACGCTCTGCGGCAAATGAACCGGCCGGGGTTAGTGCTGCTCAATGGTGTTATCTACATCGCCTTTGCCTCGCACGGGGACAACGGCCCCTATCACGGCTGGGTCTTGGGCTATAATGCAAGCAACCTCGCACTGGCCTCCAGCTACTGCACCAACCCGAATGGCGGCATGGACGGCATTTGGCAGAGTGGACAGGGTCCCTCGGTCGACGCGGCGGGCAACCTTTATTTTGAGACCGGGAACGGTACTTGGGCGACCAACTATGCGAGCCTGAATTCCTGCAGCTTCGGAGACAGTTTTGTCAAGCTCACCACCGCAGGAGGCTTGAACGCGGTCGACTACTTCACTCCTTTCAACCAGGCGAGCCTGAGTGCCGCAGACACCGATCTGGGCTCCGGCGGGGCCATGGTGTTGCCTGACTCGGTGGGGAGCGCCTCCCACCCGCATCTGCTCATCGGCTGTGGCAAGGAAGGAAGAATCTACCTGCTGGACCGCG
>JANXQE010000342.1 GCA_025356925.1 Limisphaerales bacterium
CGACCAAGTTCATTGGGTGCGATAGATAGCCTCACTGGACGGGGCAGGCTTCGGGGTGGGTGGGTAGAAGGGGACCTCTATGCCGCTGAACCCATTGGTTGTCGGCCGGTAAGTTCCGTCATAATTGGCTTTGAAATAGTCAGCGAGCATCTGCGGAGTCACGACAAGCAAGTTGCTTGCCGAAAGCGGGTTCCCATCGAAGCCGATTGAGGTTGAAGGAGTGGGAAACGTGCTGGAAGGGGATGTTGTCACGGTCACCTCAACCCCGGGGGCGCCGTTGCGCGAGGTGGATGGACCGGTGGCGTTCGGCAAAACGTTTGACGAATTTGTCGCGGCGTCGCCTGCTCGCTCCAACGAATTTGTCAATGCGCGCGCGGGACCAAGTGCCAGCGGCCAGCCGAAATCCTTGGGTTTCAGAGGTGCTGCAGCAAACCGCAGGGGAGGGGGACCGAGACGGGCTAAATAGAAATCGGCACTGCGAAGCGATGGGGTTGGGATCATCGCGACAAGGAACCCCAGGCCGAACGAACGGAGTACGAAGTGGCGTGAACGCCGCGCCAGGTCTAACAAGCTGCGCCGCCGCGTAATAGGTATTATGCGACCCACACCGGCGGACGCAAATTTGCGCTGCCGATCAGCCGTTTCTTCTGGTTCCATTTGGTCGATCATCGGCAAAAATTGCCGGGACTTGAGGATCTCAACGGCAAAAAATAGATTTTCAGTCCTTACGCTCAAGTCTTTGGTTATAGCGCCGATATGAAACCAAAGATTTTGCCCATCCCCTGACCATGCAAGTTCTCGTGCAGGAAAGCGTGAAGCGGCTGGACCCAAAAGCGATCCAGTCGAAGGTCGGCTCGTGCCCGGCGCTACCCTCGCTGGGCAGCATCAGCAAGGCGCTGCAGGATTTGCTGTTCGCGGAACAACGATTCTCGACGCAGATCTCCGAGGTCATCCGCCGGGATCCGAGCCTCACGGCGCGCCTCCTGCGATTGGTGAATTCGGTGTATTACGGCCTGAGCACGCCGGTCAACAACATCGAGGAGGCGGTGTTTTATCTGGGAGTGCGCCAAATTCGTCAGCTTACGATGGTCACCCCCATTATTGAGGACTTCCAACGGTTAACTCACCAATGCTCTTTTCCCTGGCGCGAATTCTGGCAGCACTGCATTGGGACAGCGATTATTACGCGAGAAATCATCGGCTCGGTGCAGGCGCCAAACGATGAATCGGATTACGTCGCTGGGCTGGTGCATGACGTAGGGAAAATCGTCATCGCCTGGTCTTTTCCGGAGCATTTTTCCGAAATCCATCGCCAAGCCAGCGCTGGAACGCAAGATTTGCTCAACCTCGAAACCGAGATTTTAGGGCTGGACCACGGCGAAGTTGGTGCGCTGTACCTGGCGCACCACCGACTCCCCGACGTCATGGTCGAATCCGCGCGGTTCCATCACCACCCGGCGAACGCGACCGAGCACCGCGGGTTAGTGGCCTCGGTGCAAATTGCCGATCTCTTGCTGCGCAACGCAAAAATCGGTTGCAGCGGCAATTATGTGGAAGTGACCCACGACCAATGCCTGGCCGCCTCGGGCTGGCACGTGCTGTTCCCCAAACCCGGGGAAGCCGAACACGCGATCGCGCGCGCCTCGCTGAACCGCAGCCTTGAGCGCCTGCCCAGTGTGCTCGAGGGATTGGTATAGGGGCGGCGTCAAGAAAGCGGATCCGATGCGTGCAAAGAAGGGGTGGCGAGGGTTCAACCCGGCGGAGTCCCCCATTCCGTTTTCAACTGCCTGAGGGCGTTGACCATGAACTGAATGGACACGGAGCACAAGAGCAGACCCATAATTCGCACGGTGAGGTTCATGGCGATCGGGCTCAGCCATTTCGCGCCATGAGCAGAAACGCGCAGGATGAAGTAGGAGGCGAGACACACCAGCAGGATACAACCATAGAGAGCGCCTCGCTGCGCCCAATTGGCGGCCTGGTTGTGCAGCAGGATGGCTGTGGAGATGGCGCCCGGTCCAGCCAGCATGGGAATCGCCAGGGGGGCGATCGCGATGTCGGTCTTTTCCATGCCGGCAGCGGTTTCTTCGGACGTTTCGTGTACGCGCGAGCGCTGCGCGCGGAGCATGTCCAATGCGACGAGCAACAAAACGATGCTGGCGGCAATCTGGAAGGCTGGCATCGTGATGCCCAGGAATTTAAAGATCCATTTGCCGGCCAGGGCGAAGACAATGAGAACTCCGGCACTGACACAGCAAGCCAGACGGGCCATTTTGATGCGCTGTTCCGGGGTGTCGGTAGGCGTCATTGCCAGGAAGGCCGGGACCGTCGCTAGCGGATCAATGATCACGAATAGTGAGCTCGAGGCCAGCAGGATGTACTCTATCAGGGTCATACTGAGCAAGGCGCGAAAATAGCCTCAGTCATTCCGTGGATGATCTTTTTATCGGGCGGACAAATGGTTGCCAGGACTCCGCCCAACTGAGCGCGGGCGGCCTCGGTTTCGCCGCTCACAAAATAATAAGGGCAAAGCCGCACTCGGCCCTTCATCGGGACCGCCTCCTTGCGGTCGAAATCGAACCACTGTGCCTCGACCAACGCGGGTTTATGATATCTCTGGAGGACGTAAGGTGATTGGTCGAAGCTCGCGATGGCTTTTTCAACTGCCGTTGCCCAATCGGCGTGCGAGAGGTCGCTACCCAGGTACACACCGCGCGCGCCCCAGGCATGCGGGGAGAATCCGGATACCTTCAGGATCAATTCGCGTTCTTTGTGCGAGAGCGATTGCAGTTGGTGCCAGTCGGTCAGGTTGAGCTCCGGGATGGCGGCCTGGGGAGGAAGCGGCGCCGGGTCGACCGTCCAGGTGTACGGAACCATCTGGAGCATCCGTTGCAGAAAAGCCTCGCCGAGTTCCTGCCGCCAGAAGCTTTGCAGGTTTCGGTTCCACAGAAGGGCGAAAAGCATCTTCTCCTCAAAGAGCGGCTTTGGCGGCGGAGTTAATCGAATGCGTTTGGAAGCCGCCAGCTCCAAGACTTGCTTTGAGTTCGGAACGTTGGCGAGATCGAAGAGCTCGAAAAAACGATAGACGGCGTCGCCCTCGGCGAATTGATCGAAATTCGTGTCCCGAGTCTTGAAGCGTGATTCTCCGAGTTGGTTAGCCAGCCAGGCCATTTCCGGCCGGTACGTGGCGGCTTCGTCGGAAACCAGAATATGAACGTTAGGAGCATCGCCGAAGATGCTCGAGAATCCACGGAGCATACCGTCGGCGCCGCCGAGCAAGACGGCGCCGGATTCGAGGCCCCCGGTGTTTTTGTCAGCGATTGCCGGGCGATCCGTCGCCACCAGCGATGGATCCAACTTTGAATAGACCTGGTTGAGCCAGGCGGTCAGGCCGATGCCACCGGGGACCGAATCGAGTTCCGTGACGCTCAAGCCTTGTTCGGTGATGAGCAGGTCAGGCCGGATGACGCGAGGCACTTCGTTCTTGAACGCCGTCGAGCGCTGAAGCGCCACCAAGTCCGCGGGTTTGCCCTGGTCCAACCAGCGGGCGACCCACTCGGGTTGCTTGCCTTCGGCGCTCTTGCGGTAGAGCAGATTAACGGCGCGATAGAATTGCAGAAGGACCCGGCCCAGTGATTCAACGTCCCGGGCCAACGCCGGGGGCAGTCGCAGCGGAGCAGGGGACACCCGCCACTCATGTCCGGCAAATAGGCCGGCGGCCGGCATTTGGTCGCGCACGAAGCGTGCGCGTTCCGCGGCAGTGTCCAGCGAGGTTTGTGGAGCAGTGGTTTGCACGATACAAGA
>JANXQE010000374.1 GCA_025356925.1 Limisphaerales bacterium
GCTCGACATTTATTTTGTCAATCAATTGGGCGGTAACCAACTTTATCGCAACCTGGGGCATGCCAAATTTGAGAACATCACAGCCGCCGCAGGCGTCGGTTTGGAAGGCCGCATTTGCGTCGGGGCCTCATTCGCGGACATCGACAACGATGGATTGCCAGATCTTTTTGTGACGACAGTCAGGACGGGGAATGTCCTCTTTAAGAACCTTGGGCACGGAAAGTTTAAAGACATCACCAAAGAATCGGGCTTGGGCTACGTCGGCCACTCCTCCGGCGCCGTATTTTTCGACTTCAACAATGACGGGTTGCTCGACCTCTTCGTCGCGAACGTCGGCGTTTACACCACGGATGAAAAGGGGCCGGGTGGCTTTTACCTGGCTTACCCGGACGCCTTCTCCGGCCATTTGTTCCCTGAACGCAGTGAGCAAAGCATCCTCTATTTGAACCTGGGAGGAGGAAAATTCAAGGACGTGTCGAAGGAAATGCATCTGCAGCACCGTGGCTGGAGCGGGGACGCCTCCTTTTACGATCTCAACCAGGACGGTTTCCCAGACCTGTATGTTCTAAACATGCAGGGGGACGACAAATATTACGAAAATCAGGGAGGCAAGGGGTTTGTTGAGAAAGCGGAGACCTACTTCCCCAAAACCCCTTGGGGCGCCATGGGAATCAAATTCTTTGATTTCAACAATGACGGTCTCATGGATTTATTTATTACCGACATGCATTCGGACATGACGGACGTTCAGAGCAAGGCCGGGAAGCTGGACTTCAGCCGCTCGTTCGAGAAGCGCAAAAGCGATGAATGGTGCTCCGCGGAATGGACGGATGCATTCCTCCAAGGCGCTTCCAATAACATTTTCGGGAACGCATTTTACCTAGGCAAAGGCAACGGGTCTTTTGAGGAGGTCTCCGACAAGATTGCCGCCGAAACGTATTGGCCGTGGGGTATCACTGTCGCCGATTTAAACGCCGACGGATTCGAAGACGTCTTCGTTACCGCCGGGATGGGATGGCCGTTCCGGTACGGAATTAACTCGGTGTTGCTGAATGAGGGCGGCCAGCGCTTCGTCGATAGCGAATTCGTTCTTGGAGTTGAGCCACGCAAAGACAACCGCTTTGAGAAGGAATACTTCACCCTGGACGCCTCGGGCGAGGACAAGAAACACACGCTGGCTTATCACAAAAAGGGGTTGGTTGGCGTGATTGGGTCCATCAGCTCGCGCTCTTCAGTAGCATTCGATTTGGATGATGATGGGGATCTCGATCTGGTCACCAACGAGCAGAACGACCACCCCATGGTGCTGATCAGCAATCTGTCGGAGAAAAAGAAGATCCATTACCTGAAAATCAAGCTAGTCGGCACCGTCTCCAATCGCGATGGACTCGGAGCCACCGTCAAGGTCCACTGCGGACCATCGACCTTTATGCGCTACCACGACGGGAAGTCAGGCTATCTCGCTCAAAGCTCGATGCCCCTCTACTTTGGACTGGGCGATGCCGTTAAGGCCGACAGCATCGACGTCGTTTGGCCTTCGGGAAAGCGGCAGACCCTCACCGAACAGATTCCGACGAACGGCCTGGTGGTGATCACTGAGAGGCAATGAAAGTCGCGGAGCGACGACCGAAGGTAGCCGTGGGCCTCGGCCCAGGGTTGCGGCCGAATTGAGCCAGCGTCGCGGAGCGACGCTTGACATGCCGTCGTGTCACCGCTCAGACGTCGCTCCGCGACGTTGGTTGCCTCCACGAGCGACCGTGGACTGAAGTCCACCGCTACCTTCCTCCGGTCGCTCCGCGACCCATTTCTGGAGCGATACGTGGGAAGAGTCGGCGCCTTCGCCGCACCCCAAAGTCCTTGGAATAACGCGAGCAAACCTAATCCTTAGGCCTCCGAGATCCGGCGTCGCGATAGTCGGGAGCTGCTGGCGAGTATTCCTTGTCGAAACGGGGGGATGGGGCGTTCAAAACGTTGTCCTTTTTCGAAACGCAGTCGCGCGGATCACGAACCAGGCCACGAATCACGCAATCCTTTACCTTCGCGCCAGCCGGCAGATCCAGCTCGTACCGAGTCGTTCCCGGTAGACCTTGTGACAGAGCGTTATCAGCGAAGATGCAATTGAGATAAGAGCTCGATCCGCCCATATCATCCACCGCGTTCTGATTGCCCGTGAACGTGCAGTTCTTTACCAGCGCGCGCGAGTTCTGGAAAATCGTGAGCACTCCGGAATTTGTGAACGCCGGTTCGCCCGAGTGTTTAGCCACCACATCAATCCCCAGGTTCGACGCATTCCCCACAAATAGACAATTCACAATGCGCGCAGCGCTGCCCTCCAGCAGATCAATCGCCGCGCCTGTCACCTGCGCGCGATTGCGCAGAAACACACAATTCTCAATGGTCACCTCGTCCTGGTTGAAGCCCTTGTGCTGCACCGAAATCCCCGCGCCGCACGGGCTCGAATAGTTGTCGACAATTTCAACATTTTGAATGGTCGGGTAAGACCGCCCGAATATTTTGATCCCCCCCCCGTCGGTATAAAAAAACAGGTTCTTCGGCACGCTCGTATCTGGCTCCAGTTGGTGCGTCAATTTATCACTAACAAAGTTGTTCGCGCCGGTAATGCGAAACCCTTTCAGGACCGTGTTGGAGGAAATGCCGTCGCCGAAGTAGACCACGTGATTGACCACGGCTGGGAAGCCCTGTGCCCCGGGATTGCTCAGTTGTGGATTGCTCGCGGTCAGAGTGACCGGACCGACGGCCTCTAGATGTACGCCATCGTGGACTCGATTGAACCAGATCAGAGCCTGTCGCTTGTTAGCCGGCCGGTATTCGCCGGCGTGTACCTTAACAGTCTTGTTGGTTTTGTTTTCCGCCGCTTGCTGGAGGGCGTCCTGGATATTGTCGGCGTTGAGGTGGAAATCGCAGGCGAGGGAGAGTTCGAGACGGCCCTCGACTTTGGCTTGAATTTCAGCCATGCGCTCGAGGTTGGTATCCAGCTGGTAGGGATGACTGTCGCTGGAGTGGGGGGTGCAGGCG
>JANXQE010000392.1 GCA_025356925.1 Limisphaerales bacterium
GCGTTGGCAAAGCCGTCATCCTGCGGGGGTATGGTGGGGACGCGTTGGGTGCCCGTTGTGGCCCAGTTGAGGGTTTGCATGTCGGGCGTCCGGCCAGCCATCGTGTCAATCTCCACGAAGATGTCCTTGTGATAAGGGTTCGCATTGGTCAGATAGAGATTAGTTACCCCATCTTCGTTGTAGTCGATCCCCCTGATTTCCCAGGCGTCGGGAATCCCGTCTCCATCCGTGTCCACGGGTGAAAATTCGGAAGTGTTGAAGTCCTGGAGGTCGGTGGCGGTGGCGGCGATATTTGTTTGCAGCAACGGGAACGTGGTGGTGAAGACCGCGACGCCGAGGGAATCCGTTGGCACATTGGTCCAGGACGCGAGATTCTCCCCTCCGCCGAAACCAGAAGGATCGAGCTGTGTGTTGTTGAAGACCTCGATCCGGTAGGTCCGGTTGGTTTTACTGCTGAGCGTCCATGTAATGTCGTGCGTGTGAGCGACAGGATCAAAGAATACATGGGTCGGGGCGGGATAATTTTGCCGGTTATTCGGGCCGGAATTGGTTCCGCCGATGAGGTTGAAGCTGCTGTTCGTAATGAACACCCCGGACCTGCCGTTCCATGCTTGCGACAGGCCGATATGGTTTCCCTGAATGCGATTGCTCACCGAGCCGGTTCCGAGCGGGCCGTTGGCGATAAAAACACCATTGCTGTTATTGCCCGCAATGAAATTGCCGGCACCCGCGGAAAATCCGCCTACCATATTGTTCGTCGAGTCCAGAATGGAGATTCCATTCCGGTGGTTGGCCAAGCGTACCTGACCATTCCCACTAACTCCAATAAAATTGCCGCTCAATTGGTTGGCAAAGGAGCCAGGCCCGAGATTGATCCCGTCTCGACCATTTCCGCTGATGACGTTAGCGCCCCCGATAACGTTAGTGGAAGCTGCCATCCCGCTGGCACCGTTGGTGGTAACCAATAGTCCATCCTGACCATTGCCCAACTCCGCCTGACCCGTGACGTCCACGCCAATATAATTCCCTTGGACTATGTTTCCGGTCGCGGTGGGGCCGTCTATCTCAATCCCGTTGGTGGCATTCCCCGAAATTATATTTCTGGCGCCGGCATTGGTGCCGCCGATCACGTTTTGAGGACTGCCGACGATCAAAATCCCGTTACGATTGCTCAATGCCGACAAACCGAGCAAATCGGTGCCGATGAAATTGCCGAACACCTGGTTGCTTTGGGAAAGAACGCTATAAATAGCAATCCCGTCTTTAAGGTTGCCGGCGATTACGTTGGCGGCGTTCGGGTCTGCGCCTCCGATCGTGGTCTGAACTGAGTTGCTGATTAGCACGCCGCAATCTCCGTTACCGAGGGCCGTCGATCCAGACATCCCCGTGCCGATGTAGTTGCCCAAAACCTGATTTCGCGCCGGGCCGGCGCTTGTTCCATAAATTTTAAGTCCGTCTCCTCCATTGGCGGAGATCACATTGCGCGCGCCCGGCTCTGCTCCGCCGATGAGGCAGTCATTCGTGAGGGTATGAGGTTTGTATCGGGCGTCCTGAAACACTCAGGCAGCAGTTGCAGGACGGACGGAAAATGGGTCACCATAAACCTGTTGGTTGCTAACCAGCAGGTGGATTACGGAAGATGCTCGTGGATTACGCTTGGAGTAAATCTCCGTTTCCGTGAATGAGCACCGGCGAAAAGCACCTACATGGGGACCACCCCGCATACCTGAGTGCATGTAATCGCCTGATCCGTTTCCGTCCGCCTGCATAACAAAAGATACAAACAGATGAATCATGATGCAACGCTTGTCCAGCGGGTGATCGGTTTTGACTGCCACCCCGACACCTTCACAGCGGCGCTGCTCCGGGGACCAACCCCGGCTGCAGCGGTGACCGAGAAAATGTTTAACAAAGTGCCGATGTCCCAGCTCCAGAGTTGGGCCAAGAAGCACACCAGTGTCCAGGATGTCTTCGTGTTGGAGGCCTCCGGCAACAGCTTCCAAGTAGTTCGAAGCCTGGCCGCGATCGAGCGCAAAGCGCTGGTCCTGGAGAGTTGCCAAATGGGCAAACTGAAGGAAGCTCACGCCAATAATGATAAGATCAGCGCCGTGCGCATTGGCAAAGCCTATCTGGCGGGCACCGCTAAAGAGGTTTGGGTTCCAGACCTCAAAACTCAGGAGTGGCGTGATTGGTTTCACGCGCATCGCAAGTGTGTCAAACGGACCACTCAGATGTGCAATCGCCTCCTCTCTTATTTGAGCGATAATGGCGTGCGCTTGGCAACCGGGCTCAGCCATGCTCAGGAAGAAGAAGCACGCGTTCTTCAGGCCTGCCCTTGGTCGGTCCGCCAAAAACAGGTGATAGCTGGTCACTTCATGGAATGGCGCCACGCCGAAGAACAGCGAGGGCACTGGCGCAGCCTCATCGCCCAGGAGGTCTTGGCCAACCCGTTGCTGTTGTCCATCACTCGACTGTGCGGCGTCAGGGACCAGGTGGCCTTCGCTCTGGGAGCCATTATTGGCGATATCAAGCGTTTTGCCGAGCCGCGCAAGCTCGTCAAATATGTCGGGCTCAATCCGGCCTTCGACAACAGCGGTGAAGAAGAATGGAGCGGGGGAATCGGCGGCCACGGCCGCCGAGACTTGCGCAGCTTATTGATTGAATCGGCACAGGCGATCTTGCGTTCCGATCACCCCTCGGCCAAGTGGGGCAAAAAGTTACTCGCTAAAAAGGGCTCGATCAAGCTGGCGGTGGCTGCCATTGCTCGCAAACTGGTGGTTGCCGTCTGGTATTTGATGATGGGCCGTTGGACGCCTTTGGAAGAAATCGACGTTCGCCTGGCCCGCAAGGTGAGCAAGATGATTACCAATGTCGGTTCCGCGGGCTTGAAGCAATTGGGTAAAACGCGCAAAACCCTTCGCCACGAAACGTACGAGTCACTGAAAGCCGGCAGAACCTACCTGTTGGATCTCACCAAAACATTCAATCCAAAACCCAAAGCCGGCTCCCTGGCCGCAGAATATGGACTCGTCACATGAATGAATCGATTCAGCTTTTTCGCAACGCTGTGGCGCGACCGTCATTGCTCCCAGTTCGCACGGTTGGATTTAGCGCATTGGTTCTCTACCCGCCAGGTTGTGTGCAGGAGGGAAGCCTGCTTAAAGGCTTCCCTACCTGGCGGTTTAGAGTCC
>JANXQE010000405.1 GCA_025356925.1 Limisphaerales bacterium
AGGAGTTGGCTCATACGGTGACCGAACGATTCAATCTAAGCTGTGAGTGCGAACTGGGAACCCGCCGTCTGCTCTGCGACATCACCACCGCCACGCATTTGTACCGCATCGCCCAGGAAGCGGTGAACAACGCCGTCAAGCACAGCGGCGCGCACCGCATTCAGTTGCGGCTCACTGCCTCAGATGGGGGCCTGGAGCTTCTCGTCCATGATGATGGCAGCGGCATCAAGGCCAGCCCGGGTCGAGCCGGCGGCATGGGGCTGCACATCATGGACTATCGCGCCCGGACCATTGGCGGGAGCCTCACGATCCAGAACACCGGCTCAGGGACGAGTGTCATGTGCCGGGTTCCGCAACGTGCCGGCAACCTGGCCGAGGACTGCGAGGCCCTCGTCGGATAATGCAAGACAACTTGCTCCAACAGGAAGGCAGTCGCAAGATGACGAGCCGATCAGCCATGACTATTCTGGACGTTCGTTCTCACCGTCTTTCCGTCAATTCCGAACTTTGTTAACCGAATGGTCGCTCCTTCCGATTCCGCAACCAGCAAGGTAACCCGGGTGCTATTGGTGGACGACCATCCGGTGGTGCGAGAGGGTTTGGCGGAGAGCATCAACCGCGAGAGCGACCTGATGGTTTGCGCCCAGGCGGAGGATCATCGAGGTGCTCTTCGGGCCATCGAGGGTTCCCACCCTGAGCTGGTCGTGGTCGATCTGATGCTGCGAGACTCCAGCGGCATGGAATTGATTAAAGACATCCGCGCCCGCTGGCCGCGCCTGCTGATTCTGGTGGTTTCGATGCACGATGAGACGCTCTACGCGGAAAGGGTCCTGCGCGCGGGGGCCCAGGGCTACATCACCAAACAGCAAGCCACCCATGATATCCTCCTGGCCATTCGCCGTGTGTTGGGCGGTGGAATCTATCTCAACGAGCGCACGGCCTCGGCGGTCCTGGCGCGGCTGGCAGCCAAACCTCAAGCCGCCAGCCACGCGATTCCCGACCTGCTGGCGGACCGTGAATTGGAGGTCTTCGAGTTGACTGGCCGTGGCCTGAGCACGCGTGAAATCGCCGGCCAGTTGCGGATCGACGTGAAGACGGTGGATACCTACCGCGCCCGGATCCGCGAGAAGCTAAACCTCAAGACCTCAAGCGAACTGCTCCAGTTGGCCATCCGCTGGAACCAGGGCCGCCGCCAGGCATGAATGCGCCAGCCCGTTTTCGCGCACGCCTCCGCCAAGGTTTCCAGCCACTCCTTGCGGTCCGAGTCATCGGCATAAATACGGCGCCCTTGATTACCCCGCGCCATCACATGGTAAACAGCGCCGGCATATTCGATCCGGATCTTGCGAGCCATCCGCCCCCGTCCTGCTCCCCGACCCTCGTTCAGTCAACTCCCTATTCCTGTTTTCCAGGACCGAATTTGTTACAAGCCTCGCTCAGTGCCAACAGAAAATTCTCCCGGTCTTGATCGTTCCTGAAGATGTGCTCGCGCCGGTCCCCACGATTCATGACGTGATACACGGCACCGGGGTAACCAACAAGCAGCTTGCGCGGCATGGCCCAATCCTCTCCGAAACCGAAAAGCGGGAAACTATCAAAAGTGAGGACTTGTACGGACCTGCACGTCAGGTGGTGTTGAAGGGCAATCGTCACGGCGACCCGATTCGGAAGCTCGCTACGTTCAGTGTGAGTGAACTATTCTTCCGATAAACCCAGCGACCTTTCAATAGTGTTAGTGCGTTTCTGACGGTCGAAGAGCATAGTTGCATCTTATATAAGTTTCCGTGATTCGGCAACGGAAAAGCTCGTTTCAAGGCTGCCTCCGATATGGGATTGCAGCGCAATACCGACGGGCGACGGGTCGAAACAACTCGTGCGTAATTGACATCACGCCAGACTGCCCGGCGACTACGCAACCGGACGGCGCTTAGCGATCCTGATCCCAAAGAGGGTCCTGGAATGTTGAAAGAATCTCATCTATCCCCTCCGTATTCCTGTTCCAAACGCTTGTTCATCCGCCGCTGAGTCGTTATTTCTTATAACTCGTCCGGGCTTTTAACCAATCAAAGTCCGTCCTCGGCATGGCCGCGTACGCGGTCATGCGAGCACCCCGGATCGGCTGGACCGTGTTTCCCACCTTCCAGCGATGCGATTCCATGTGGCCGTCCGCAAAGGAAAAGTTTGCTCCCCCGCTGTGGTATGAGCCGGGCACGTTTCCCCACTGATAATCTTCGAGCCGGTTCACAAAAAAACCATCATTGAGTGTGTCGGCTTGTTCATCCAAAAAAACAAAGGTCTCCGCTGCGTTCTTAAACTCGGATTTTTTGTAGAATTGCACGTAGAGCGGATTGAAACGGTTGGTCAATTCACCCGGGTTTCCCACCAGGGCGTTCATCGACATGCTGCGAATGCGTTCACCATTGGGGGCCGGCATCCGGTCGGTGGGACATTTATAGATGTGGGTCGAGCGATTGGCGAATGGCCCAAGCTTCGAGTCAGTGAGGAAGACCAGGTTGGTGTTGTCATCGCTGGCCTGCCAGTCCTCGACGTTATTCGCCCAGGTCTGGCGTCGCGCCAGGGTTTCCGGCACGCCGTGATTGTTTACCAGCAAATCGCCGTTGTCATCGGCGTAGAGCGCCCAGGCGAGCGAGAGCTGCCTGAGGTTGTTGCTGCACGTTAAGGCTTCGGCCTTCGCCTTGGTTTTGGTTAGCGTTGGCAGCAATAGCGCCGCCAGGATCGCGATGATGGCGATCACCACGAGGAGCTCGATCAGTGTGAAGGCGGATTGCTTTCGGTTGGGCGCTGGCCACATCTTGGCCATCTTCAACTCAAAGCTCTGCTTCGGCAAGCCGCAACGGCGCTGAGTCAAAACTCCCAGTGCAGCCGGGCGCCAAAAACGGAGACCGGTCCACGGTCGTGATTATACGCGGGATTGACGACGAATTGGTAGTCGAGGGCAAAACGGATGGTCTTCCAAACCTGAAACTCATAGTAGGTTTCGATCGATTCTTCGAGAGCATAACTGAGCGTTCCGTCGCCTGCGAGAATGCCCGTACCGCCGGCGGCGAGGAACTCCTGGTGGGCCCGGGCGATTCCGCTCAACGCATTTGCCAGCCCAAAGGTGTCATTTGGCCGGTGCCACAATTCGCCCTTAACGCTCACGCCTGCGGTCGCGGTTCGATCCACGTCGGCAAACGTCCAGGCCTCGTTCATGCCGTCGCTCCATCCCAAGCGCATGAACACCCCCACGTTCTTCGCCAGCTCTTGTTCGACGTTCAAGCCGAACCCGTACTTGTGCCGGTAAGCGCGCGTCGCCACGATATCCGCCGGCCGGGTGGGACTGTCGAGAGCCGCCTGGTAGCTTCCCATGTCGGCCTGGTTCAGAAAGGTCAGCAACCGCACGGTGCCCGGGTGGCCCTTCAGCGCATAACGGCGCTCAAATTCGAGCACCATTCCCCAAGCCTCGAGATAATGCGTATCGAGCGCCATGCCATTGGAGGTGCGCGGCATTTGGAAAAAACCATAGCGCACGGCCCAGTTAGGTTGATTTAGTTCGGCGGCAAGGCCCGTCATGAACCCCAGACTGTCCGCCGGGTAGTCCCAGGCCTCATTGGCCATCAAGGCCCAGCTCATAAACTGGGTGCGTGAATCGTTGGCGTAAGCATTGTTGTCGAAGATGTCTTTCGCGCTGATTTTACCAACCGTCAGCGTGAGGCGCGAGACATCGGCTTTCCCGCCCAGTTGCAGCGGGCCGTCTTTAATTGCCTCCTGCTCCCCTCCCAGCCCAAAGGTTTGCCGAATGAACAACCGGGCGAAGGTTATGTTGGGCACCGTCGTTCCCAGACGAAAACCTTCGCCGTTGGGAAACGATTCCACCCCCAGGGTCCGGCTCAAGCCGAAGCCCTGCCACATCAGCCCATCGATGTGCGCCTCGGCACCGTGCCACAATCGCGCGCCCGCCTGCACGTCCAGCGACACCGTCTCCCGCACCTCTCCCCCGGGTCGCAAGCTGTTTGGACCCGAGTAACTCGCGGAAAACCCAGGGTATCCCTGAACGATGACGGTATTCTGCACATGCCAATTCCACGCTTTTTCCTGGTCTGGCGCAGGTTTCGGATTTGGTTCTGAATCGGTCGTGGCGGCCGCGCTGCCGGTTCCAGCGACGGCAGACCCCGGAGGATCGTCCGCCCCGGCAGAGGCCAATGCCCAGCCAAGAGCCAGGCCAAGTTGGACGAGGCTAAAACGCAGATTAGAAATACGAACCTTCATCATTCGGACGGCTTTCTCTCTAACCTCCACCATCTATTTGGGCAAATATAATATGGTGGCCGTAATACTATTCCCCCTCCGCGCCATGGCGTCGGTTCGGCCTGCGCTCGGCGGGGCAGGGCTGCCAGCGGATGACCGAGGGGGGCATGCTCTGTGAGTCGCTGCATTTCCGGCAACGATGCTGGCTTTCCCGGAGGCTCATCGCGAGGCGCGCCGAGGGTTGCGCGCATCCCTTACACCCATCCCCGGCGCGCCAACTGCATTTTGATGAGCTGGGTCAGGCCGACGTAGCAGACCAGGGTCACCAGCAGAATCCCCCAAAAGAGCGGCGGCAGCGGCACAAACCCCAGCCACGGCGCCATCGGTGAATAAGGCAGGTAGCTGCCAAAGGCCATGATCAGGAGGGTCGTCATCGTCAGTTGCCAGCTTGCCCGGGATTGAATAAACGGAATCAAGCTAGTTCGGATCACATGGATAATTAAGGTTTGGGTCATTAACGACTCGACAAACCAACCGGTATGAAAGAGCGCCGCGGCATAGGTATCATCCGGGGAAGTTTTGGCAAAGCGGCTGGCTAATTCAGGCGGCGGGGCGAGATTCAATTGGCTGCATTTGAACACAAACCACATGACCAGGTAAGTGGTGTAGTCGAAGATGGAGCTGATC
>JANXQE010000420.1 GCA_025356925.1 Limisphaerales bacterium
GCAGCACCCCTCCGGCGCTCCGGCGTCGAAGCCCCTCAGCTCCGCCTCCAATTAATGGTGGCCTGGAGCTCTCGGCGGAAATTTGGCTAGCCCCCTGGCCCGCTGGCCTTCGGTTCCTTCCCCCACTGTCTGAATTGCAGGGTAAGTCAAAATCATTTGCCAAGTTATGGAGCCTGCTCCATAATTAAAGGGGTTCCGTTTGTACACTGAACTTTTGGTCAGGTCAGAGTAAACAATTCGGCGCGATCTCATGATACAGGCACCAGCAAAACCGGCTCCGGCTCTCGCCCCGGTGGAGAAGGAAACCACCGTCGGCAATTACTTCGTCTCGAACTACCCGCCGTTCTCATTTTGGAAGCCCGAAAATCTCGGTGATGTAGCCACTGCGTTGGGGCGACTCCCCGCCAGCGGAACCCCCCTGGGAGTGTACCTTCATATTCCGTTCTGCCGCAAACGCTGCCATTTTTGTTATTTCCGCGTTTACACCGACAAAGACTCTTCAGCCATCAAAGCCTACCTGGACCTCGCCGTCCGCGAACTGGAGCTGTACGGCAGTCAGCCGTTCATTGGCGGCCGGAAACCTCAGTTTATTTATTTCGGAGGCGGGACGCCCTCATTCCTTTCCGAATCACAACTACAGGATCTCACCGGCCGGATGAAGGCCATCCTCCCCTGGGACGCCGCGCAGGAGGTCACCTTTGAATGCGAACCGGGGACATTGTCGGACCACAAGTTGAAGACGATCCGGGACATCGGCGTTACCCGCCTGAGTCTGGGCGTCGAGAATTTTAGCGATCACATTCTGGACATTAACGGGCGTGCGCATCGTTCGCGCGAGATTCTTCGCTCCTATCATTTCGCCCGCGAACTGGACTTCCCGCAAATCAATATCGATCTGATCGCCGGGATGGTCGAGGAGACCGAGGCGAATTGGCAGGACTGCGTGCGGCGGACCATCGAACTTTCGCCTGATAGCGTCACGATCTACCAGATGGAAGTGCCGTACAACACCAAGATCTATCAGGAGATGAAAGCCGAGGGCAAACTGGTGGCACCCGTCGCAGATTGGGAGACCAAACGGCATTGGGTCAAATACGCTTTCGCGGAGTTGGAAAAAGCCAGCTACACAGTGGCCAGCGGCTATACCGCCGTGAAAAACCCTGATCGTGCGCATTTCGTGTATCGGGACAGTTTGTGGCAAGGGGCCGACTTGATTGGGCTCGGCGTCGCATCCTTTTCGCACATCGGAGGAACTCACTTCCAGAACCAGCACGATTTCGAGCCCTACCTGGCCGCGCTGCGCGACGGGAAGCCGCCCATCTATCGGGCGCTGACACCCACTGCCGAGGAGCGGCTCATTCGCGAGCTGGTCCTGCAGTTCAAGCTGGGACGAATCAGCCGCGCTTACTTCCAACGCAAGTTCGGAGTCGATGTCCTCGCCCGGTTCGGAGAGCCTCTCGCCCGGTTGCAGGCCTCGGGAGCCTTGGTCCTCGACGGCGATTGGCTGCGCCTGACGCGGGATGGGCTGCTGCAAGTGGACCGGTTGGTTCACGAGTTCTTCCTCCCGGAACATCGCACCGCTCGTTATGCGTGAACTGCCCGCCGTCCGCTGACTCGAGCCTGGCATGTTAGCTTCCACGTCTCAACCTCGCCAGGACCAGGATCGGGCTCCCGGATGGGCTTCTCTGCTGGAGCGCTTTTACGGGAAACTTGGGTTGCCAATGCCGGGGCTCCACGACCTCCAGGGCGAGGAAGTGCCGCAGCCGTACCGAGGGTTGCTCGTCCATTCGTCAGACATGACTCCGACCCTGGAAACCTTTTACCGTCAGCCGATGCGCTTGGCGGTGCTCACGAGCGAGCAGCAGGACTATTCCTATCTGCGCGAGGTGGTCTTGCGATCAGCGGGCGATGCGCGTCCGGCGGAGTACGGGGTCATACGCATTTGCCTTGATCACCTACCGTCGGCAGCCAGGAATCGGGTTCTGGAAGAGCAGCGTCCCCTCGGCAACATCCTGCAGAGCGAGGCCATTCCCCACTTGAGCTGGCCCCAAGCCTTCTTCAGCGTGCAATCGGATTCGCACCTGGGTCACGTCTTATATTTGTCGCAGCCCGGCACGCTCTACGGTCGCCGCAATGTCCTGCTCGATGGCTCGCGGCGTTTGCTGGCCGAGGTCATCGAGATCCTGGCCCCCGTCCCTTAGCAACCCCCAAGTCCACCCACTTATGTCCACCCCCTCCAAATTCGACACCATCGTCATTGGCGCCGGTCCGGCCGGTTCCGCGGCCTCCGCAATCCTCGCGGAACACGGCCTGCGCGTGCTCGTGTTGGAGCGTGAAAAATTCCCGCGCTACCACATCGGCGAGTCTCTGCTGCCGTTCACTTGCTTTCCCCTTAAGCGACTGGGGCTGTTCGAGAAGATGCGCCATTCCGCTTTCGTCAAAAAATACAGTGTACAGTTCGTTTCGCCTTCAGGAAAAGCCTCTCAGCCATTCTATTTTTCCACCCGGTACGAGACCGACGTCGCCCAAACCTGGCAGGTGCTGCGTTCCGAGTTCGATCAGCTCCTCATGGAAAATGCCCGCACCAAAGGCGCAACGATCCTCGAAGAAACAACGGTTCAGGAATTGATCCAGGAGGACGGGCGCACGCTCGGGGTCAGGGCTCGCAAGAAGTCGGGCGAATTGATCGAATTCCGCGCTCCCATGACTCTGGATTGCTCCGGCCGCGAAGCCTTCGTGCCGACACGGCTGAACTGGCGTATCCGCGAACCCAAGCTCAATAAGGTGGCGGTATGGACCTACTACCGTGGAGCCCTAAGGGACGCCGGAGTCGACGGCGGCGCCACGACGGTCGCGTATGTCCCCGAAAAAGGCTGGTTCTGGTACATTCCCCAGCATAACGAAATGATCAGCGTCGGCGTGGTTGCAGAAGGCAAATACCTTACCCGCGAGGGCGTCCGCGAACCCAAGGAAATTTTCATTCGCGAAATCGGTCAAAACCAGTGGATCAAGGACCACTTGGCTGGCGGCACGCAAGTAGGTTCGTACCACCTCACCAGCGAGTACTCGTTCCGATCCCGCTATTCCGCTTCAGAGGGCCTGTTGCTGGCCGGGGATTCCTTTGGATTCCTTGACCCCGTTTTCTCTTCGGGTGTCATGCTGGCCCTCAAGAGCGGCACCATGGCCGCCGATGCTATTCAGGCCGCCTTCGAGGCTCAGGATTTCTCGGCGGAACGATTTACCGAATACAGCCGGGTGCTGCGCGAGGGCCTGGAAAATATGCGCAAGCTCGTCTATGCGTTCTATGATCCTAACTTTAGCTTTCGCAAGCTGACCAACAAATATCCCGAAATGGCGGGGCCGATCACAGATTGTTTGTCCGGAGATGTGAACAAGGACTTCTCCGCACTCTATGCGGCGGTGGCCGAAAGCGCAGAGGTTCCCGAACCGCTGTCGTATGGCTTCCCGCTGTTGCGAAACACGGCCGAAGCCTCCTGCGCGTGACCTGGGCCAGCCCATGACACTAAGCTTGCCCTACGAATTCCAGCTAACGCGGCGCGTCGAGTTCTCGGATACCGACATGGCGGGCATCATGCACTTTTCCAACTTTTTCCGCTTCATGGAAGCGACCGAAACGGCCTTCATGCGCTCGCTCGGCCTGTCGGTGGTACTTTCGACTTGCGGCCTGGATGTTTGTCTTCCACGCGTCCATGCTGAGTGCGACTACCAACTCCCCCTTCGCTTCGAAGATGAAGTGCTGATTCAACTGTTGGTCGAGAAGAAATCCACGCGCACCCTGACCTACCAATTTCGCTTCCGTAAGCTCAACAGCCAGCCACAATTGGAAATCGCGCGAGGCCGGATAATCGCGGTCTGCGCAACTCGCCAACCTGATGGCTCGATGAAGGCCGTTCCCTTGCCGAAAGTCTTTACCGATAAACTCCAGGAGGCTCCCCCCGGCTTACTGGCGAATGGGACCGAAACGCCACCGCGCCAGGATAGACCAATGGACGCCAAGCGCCCCCAACCACACCCTACGGATCACGCAACACGAACCACGCCCCACGTCCCGCATCCAAAAATCTAACGACACCGGCCTCTAAAACGCTATGAACGAACTAAACGCTCCCCATTCGCAACATCAAAGCTGGCTGTTTTTTTCACTCATCACCGTGGGTTGTTGGGGTCTGTACGGGGCCTTCCTTCATTCCGGTCAAATGGGAATGCAGGACCCGGTTCATGGGCGATACAAGGCCTTTCTCTGCGTCGGTATGGCGTACTTCCTCACCGCCGTCCTGGCGCCGCTAGCCATCTTGCTCGCCAAGGGTGCCTCCTGGACTTTCGCGCCAAGCGGCATTGCCTGGTCCTTGTTTGCCGGAATTGTGGGCGCCGCCGGAGCTTTCAGCGTTCTGCTGGCCTTCGGCGCCAAAGGTTCACCGGCGGTGGTCATGTCCATCGTGTTCGCGGGTGCGCCCGTGTTGAACGCGATCTATTCACTGGTGCTCCATCCGCCGGCGGGTGGTTGGCAAAAACTGCCCGTGCAATTCGTGCTGGGCCTTGTGTTGGCTGCCGTGGGCGGTTGCCTGGTCTCGCTCTACAAGCCCAACCCGCCTACGGCACGACCGGCGTCAGCAATCAGTCGGTCGGCTACCTCAATAAACAGTGGCCCTGCCGGCCAACCTCTCTAGCTCGGGTATTTCACATGGCCGCGAACAGCCGAAGCTGTAGCGTCACCTGACAACTCGACCGCTTGATAACCAGATAACCTTTAACAACTCCCGGCCTGTTTTATCC
>JANXQE010000472.1 GCA_025356925.1 Limisphaerales bacterium
CGCCGCTTATCTGCGCTACCAGTTGAATGTCCCGGACCGTAAAATCAGCCAATTCTTCAGCGATTTCTTCGGACTGAGGTTCGTGCCCGCCAGCGCCTATGGCTTCGAGCGGCAGGTGGTGCGGCGCGGCCTGCCGCTCTATGAGGATCTGCGCCAGAAGATCCGCGCCCTGGCGGTTGCGCATGCGGATGAAACCTCCTGGCGGCATGATGGCAAGGCCTACTGGGCGTGGTATGCCGGCAATCCTGACTTGGCTTTCTTCCATCTGGACCCGCATCGCTCCGCCGAGGCCGCCCAGGCTGTTTTGGGCGAGCGTTTCCACGGCACGCTGGTGGCCGACGCTTACGCCTCCTACAATGGCGTTCACCCCAAGGACCGGCAATCCTGCCTGGCGCATATCAAAACCAAAGCCAAAGAATTGGAACAGGAACTGGCCTTGCTCAAAGGCCAGGCGGCGGACTGCGCCGCTGGCCAGTTCTGCCGCAATATTCAAGGCTGGGTGCGCTCCGCCTGCCAAGCTCACCACCAGCTTAGCCGCGGCCGCTGGCCAGCCAAAGCGGCCAAGCGCAAAGGCCAGGCGCTGCGCCGAGAGTTGCGTGCGTTGTGCGCCACGGCCTTGCGCTACCCCAGGGCCGAGAAGTTTCGCCAGCGATTATCCGGACCGGAGCAGAAGCTCCTCTTTACCTGCTTTCGCCGCCCGCACGTTCCGCCCACCAATAATCAAGCCGAGCGCAGCTTGCGTCCGCTGGTCATCATGCGAAGAGTCGTTCAAGGTACGCGCTCCGATAAGGGCCTGCAAAACCACAGCGTTTTGCGCAGCCTGTTTGAAACCGCTCGCCGGCAAGGCAAAAAACCTCACCAGTTCTTCTTGCACCTCCTCACCAAAACCACCGTGCAGGCTCAGGCGGCGCTCGATCGCACTAAACTGCCTGTTCACGCCAAGCTAGCATGCTCTGGTGCACGCAAAAAGCCGCCCTGACTACCAGCTAAACTGTTACCTGCGGGGTACCCCCCATAGCCAAGGACGTGCCCGCCGCGTAAATTACCTCTAATAAAACTGCACACAGGAAAAACAAAATGAAAAAGCATATGATTGGTTTTTGCAGGTTCACCTCCGGCTTGGCGTTGTCACTTTTGCTGGTCGGGTGCGCTCGCGAAGTTTCGCACACCGAGAGCAGCAGCGTCAGCAGCGATGGGACCGTTAAATCGAAGGAGAAGACCGTTACCCAGGCGCCGGATGGCACCGTGACCAAAACAGAAGAGTCCAAAACCTCAACGGCAACAAAACCTTAGCGCTGCAGAAGTTGGCCAAGCTCATCTCATCTGGCGGCGGTGCTTTATTCCGCCCAATTTTCGATCGCACTCGCGTCTCTTGAGGCTCACGACATGATTGCCGACATTTATAGAACACGGAGAGCAAAAACGTTTCTACTCTTGCCCCGGGGCACCACGCTTGGAGGTGTGCCCAGGGAGATTCTGGATGGACTTGGTCCTGCCGAGTTTTTGAACACACGCGATCTGACTGATCCATTGTTGAGTATCGATACCACCCAGTCCAAGTCTGAGTTGGGTAGTCAGGGGTTTTCAGTTTGCGAGATGTAACTGCAGGGTTGCGACTGGCCCAGCATCCGCTGACTGTGAGGTTAGCCTTCCCGCATGGGCTCTCGCCAACCGGTGACAAATCGCGGCAATTCGCGTCAATTCGCGACTGAATAAGTTTTTCCGCTTCCCAGCCGCGGGCAACCAGGCGAGAAAGCAAAGTTTCTACCTCGAATTGGGCGGCTCGCTGCGTCGAGTTTCTTGATATTTTGACTTTCTTTCTGATTCACGGTGGGGTAAAAGGGAAGGCTCTTTTATCGAATTTATGGCAAAAACTGAAGTCATTCTAACTCACAACATCGTAGGCTTGGGCGGCGAATCCGATCAGGTCAAAGTCGCGGCGGGTTACGCTCGCAATTATCTGTTCCCGCAGGGACTGGCGATTCCGTTAACTGGCGCCAATAAGCGGCGCTTGGAATCGCTCAAACAACGGCGGGCGGAGCGCGAGGCTCACGAACTCAACACGATGACCGAGCTTTCCAAGAGCATTTCCAAGCTGCTGTGCGTCATCACGGTCAAGACCGGCGAGGACGGCAAGATGTTCGGCACCGTCACTTCGGGGATGATTGCCGACCAGCTCAAAACCCAGTTCGACATCACGCTCGACAAGAAGAAGATTCATCTGGAACAGCCAATCCGGACGTTGGGAGAGCACCAGATCGAACTGCGCTTGCACGGCGACGTGACCACTACCGTCAAATTGCGCGTCGAGAGCACAACGCCGTTGGTGGCAGCGGCGGCGGCGCCGTCTGCTGAAGCCAAAAGGGAAGAGGCCAGAACCGAAAAACGAGGCCGTCGGCCAGACGCCGCTCCGGAGAAGAGTGTCAAGCCCGAGTCGGCTGATCGGCAGGTTGGATCCACCAAAGGCGAAAAGGGCCCGCGTCCCGAGAAGGGTCTGAAGAGCGACAAATCCGGCAAGGCCCAAAAGGGCGAGTAGGGCCCTTCTAAGAACCGAGGTTGTTCGAGGCTTGCTGCGGACAGGAATGTCCGCGCGCCGGGGGGGCTGTCTGCGCTACCAATCGCGGATTGGCTTTGCGCGATCTACGGGTTTCTCATCCGGTTTGAGTTGCAGCATCTTTTCGTCGCCCTTTTGGGCGTCCAACAATTGGCGTGCTTGCGCGGGAGTCATTTGGCCGGCGGCACCGGCCTGCTCATCTTTTGCTTCTGACTTATCCTGCTCCTGCCCGGAATCCTGGCCGGCTTGTGGTTGGTCCTTCTTTTGATCCTGGGACTGCTTGGCCGCCTGCTGTTGTTGCTGATCCTGTTTGGCTTGTTGGTCCTGCTGTTTTTGTGGTGAGGCGTCCTGCTTCTGCCCGGGCTGATTTTGCTTCGATTGCTGCTGTTGACTCTGGTCCTGTTTGGATTGGTCTTTGTCCTGTTTTTGTTGCTGCTCCTGATCTTTCTGATCCTTCTGATCGGACTTGTCCTGCTGCGAATCCTGTTTCTGCTGGGGCGGTTGTTGTTTAAGCTCTTCGAGCCGCTGCTTGACGAACTCACGGTTGAATTTGGCATCGGCATCCTGGGGATTGAGCTTCAGGCTGAGCTCATAATCCTTAAGTGATTTCTCCCAGGCTTCCGAGCGTTTTTTTTGGTCGGGATCTTTTTCTCCAAGCCAATACTGCGCGTTGCCCCGATTGTAATAGGACAATTCCTGCAGCCCAAGGTCGGGCGAGGCGATGGCTTCGTTGAACTGTTTAGACGCTTCATCGAACTGATGGTTGCGATAGGCGGCCGCGCCCGCGTTGAAATGCAGGCGGGGGTCGTCGCTTTTGCTCTGGAGCAACTGCTCATACTCCTTGAGCGCCTCGTCGTACTTCCCGGCTTTATATTCTCTCAACGCGCTCGCAGGTGAGGCCGAGGCAGCTTCCGTCAAAAGCACTAACAGGAGCGCCGTTGCCCCCTGCAACGCGGGCTGGGATGAGGCAGTCGGTGCGAGTCCCCGTCTGGATTCGCGTTTTCGCTCAGGCACGAGGATTTCCACGGCCAGCAGCAAGATCGCAAAACTGAGCGGCCAATGGTAACGCTCTTCAAACCGCTTAACCAGCTTCTGCTGATGCTCCGATTTCGGGAGCTTGGCCAAGCCCTGCTCGTACAAAGTATCCATGGTTTTGGCCCCACGCAGGGGCAGATAAAAGCCGCCTTCGCCGGCGCTG
>JANXQE010000487.1 GCA_025356925.1 Limisphaerales bacterium
CAAGATGATGATGGATGGGCGCTGCATCAATGGCTGTAACGACATTTATTCCAGTTATGCTCACGGGAGCAAGGGAATGGCGATCGTGGCAAAAGCCAACGACTGCGGATTCCCCTCCAGCACTTACAAGAGCCAGAGCCCGCACAAGTCCGACCTGATTTGGCAAGCCAAGCTCATCGAAGGCCAACAGGACCCGTACGAGAATGAATGGAACGATTTGGTGGAAGCCATCCGTAACGACAAGCCTTACAACGAAGTCGAGCGGGGTGTCAAAGCCAGCCTGACCTCGAGCATGGGCCGCATGGCGGCTCATACCGGCCAGGAGATCACCTTCGAGGATATGCTCAACTGCGATCATGAATTCGCGCCGGGTGTAGATAAGCTCACGATGGATTCCCCTGCCCCGCTCGTTGCCAACAGCGAGGGCAAATACCCGATCCCCATGCCCGGCATCAGTCGTAAACACGAATACGAAACCGCCACTTAGGTCGAGTAATTGTAGATGGATTCCCGCTCCGCCGTGTAGCGCAGATCTTTAATCTGCCGTAGTGCAGGTTTCTCGCCTGCTGACGCGGCGGTGCGGTCACCGCTCCATCGCATTCGACTCGTTCACGCCGTGGGACCTGCCGATGACAAATCGGCGGTTCAGCGGATTGGGAATTGGCGCTGCCGCGGCGGCTAGCGCGGGAAAAAGCGACAACTGAGCGCAGAGCGGTCTCTGCGCTCTTTGCTTGATCCAGCCTACTTCAGCCGGCCCAAAACCTCTTTAACCTTGTCGAAGTTCGGCAGGTCCTTGGGCGTCGGGGTCTGTTCACTGTACTGGACCACTCCGTTTTTATCGATCACAAACGCGGCCCGCGCGGCCGTGTCACCGATTCCGGCAAGCATGGGAAAAACGACATCGTATTTTTTGATCACCTCTTTGTTCAGATCACTGGCGAGCGCGATCTGAATCTTTTCCTTCTGGGCCCAGGCCTCCTGGGCAAACGGTGTGTCGATGCTGATCCCGATGACCTCCGCATTCAGGCCGGAATAGGCGTTCAAGCCGGCGGTGATATCGCACAGTTCTTTTGTGCACACACTCGTGAATGCGGCCGGGAAGAATAACAAGACGGTGTTCTTCTTGCCGAAATTATTGCTGAGCTTTACGTCCACCAGGCCCGACGCTTGTTTGGACTTCAAGCTAAAATCAGGCGCTTTTGTGCCGACAGGTATTGCCATAAGTTCCGAGGTTTGTTGTGGTTAATGTTGAACTGGTTATTGCTCTGCGCGGTTACTCTTCTCTACTGCGAAACTTCTGTCAAATCGCCGCCAACACTTCGGCCGAGTGTTCCTCGGGTTTTACCGCGGGCCAGATCCTCTTGATCCTTCCGTCCGGCCCGATCAGGAAAGTGACGCGGTGAGTCCCCAGGTACTTCCGGCCCATGAAACTCTTCTCACCCCAAACACCATAAGCCTGCACGATCCTTTTCTCTTCATCCGATAACAGCGTAAACGGCAGCTTGTATTTGGCGGCGAACTTGATATGGGCCTTCACCGGGTCAGTGCTAACTCCCAACACCACTGCACCCTTGCTCTGGAACTCAGCGAACCCATCACGGAAGGCGCAGGCTTCCTTGGTGCAACCCGGAGTGTCATCCCGCGGGTAGAAGTACAGGATGACAGATTTCCCTTTGAAGTCGGCAAGCGAAACCGTGGTTCCGACGTGAGTGGCAGCCGTGAAATCCGGCGCTTCATCACCCGGCTTCAGCGTGAGTTCGACTTGCTTGGCCATAGTTCCGTGTTCCTCAACACCCGGATAGTAGAGCGCCCCGCTGTCGGAGGCAATGGCATTGAAATTCGGGTCAGTCCGAACTCGATGGCGGGGTTGGTAGACTGGTGGGATGCGCGCTCAACTGCCGCGTGCCATCCCAGAGATAAAGCAGACCCGAGCTGACGGTGCAAATGGCGGCGCTCAGCGTCCAGGCGGTTAGCCATGCCCCACCCCATTTCAATAGAATCCAAAGAACCACAATCATCTGCAGCACGGTCGCGATCTTGCCCAGAACCCGCGGCCTCACTTTCACTTTGCCCACCGTCATCTGGATCACAATCATGCCGATCAACAGCAGGATGTCGCGCCCGATAATCGCGCCCGTGAGCCACAACGGAATGCTCTGCAAGTACGGGAGGTGATCAAAGCTGAAAAGGATGATGCCGCACACCAGCAACAGCTTGTCGGCCAACGGATCCAAAATCGCACCCAGTTCACTTCGCTGGTTATAATGCCGCGCAATATAGCCATCGACACCATCGAGAACCGAAGCGGCGCCAAAGCACACAATGCTCAGCAAACGGTGAATTTCGTGACCGCCTTTGGCATAATAGAGGACTTCGACCACGAAAAACGGGATCAGCAAAATCCGAAAGATGGTGATCTTGTTAGCCGTGGTCATTGCGCATTCCAGCCCAATCTTGCTTGGTCGTTTCCTGGCGTCAACTGTTCGGTCACCCTAAACCGGTCTTTTCTCGAGAATCGACGAGCCGTATCGGCGGACAATGAAACACCAAGACCAAATTGTTCCACCCGTCACGTGGTTGAACTGTAACTCCCGCCATCCGCCCTCACTTCCCCTCAGTCGCCCCCCAATTCTTCGCATCCCCGCCTCGCGAAGGAAAGGATGACTTTTGATTAAGCCCGCTGTAGACTCGCGCTGGCCCTGAGGATGACCGAGGACGGACTACTGGCAGTTCGATTATGCCAAGCCGGTCCGCACCCAACCCCTCCGGAGGCATGAGGGCAGTTTTTAAACCGTGAACCGTTTGAATCGACGACTTAGCTGACTATGAAAAAAACGAATGCAGAAGCCCCGTCTGTGGGAATTCTGATGGGCAGTGACTCGGATTGGCCCACCATGAAGGAGGCCGCGGATGCCTGCTCAGAATTTGGCATCGAGGCGGAAGTTAATGTTATCTCGGCCCATCGTGCGCCTGGGGACCTTACCCGGTACGCAACCGAGGCACACACGCGTGGGCTGTGTGTGATCATCGCGGGTGCGGGTGGTGCTGCCCATTTACCGGGAGTCACCGCTGCGCTTACCCCGCTTCCGGTGATTGGCGTGCCCATCGCAGGAAAATTCATCAAAGGTTGGGACGCCCTCTTATCGATTGTCCAGATGCCGAGCGGCGTGCCAGTCGCGACCGTCGCCATCGGCGGCGCGCGCAATGCCGGCTTGTTGGCGATCCAGATCCTGGCCGTCGGCAACCCTGCCCTCCAAAAACGATATTTAGAGTTTAAAGCGCGGCTGGCCGAGGAATCCCGCGCCAAGAACCGCAACCTGGTCCGGTGAGGCCATTGAACCGCTGGGGCATTCTCGGCCGTTTTTCCAGGACGGGGACAACTGGCCGGTCCCTCAATTTCAATGAAATCGGCCAGGACCTTTGCCCGCCCGCCGCTATATGCGATCGAGCGCGCAATCCAACCTCTGCAGCACGCGTTCCTTGCCGAGGACTGCCATCAGATGATACAAACTCGGCCCGGCCGTGCTGCCGCAGCAAGCCAGGCGAGCCGGGTGCACCAGCACGCCGGTCTTTACTCCGAGCTCCTGGGCCACCGTCTTAAAGGTCAACCCAATCGGATCTGCCTCGAATGGCTCCAATTTAGCCAGCACTTCCCGCAATCGGAGCAGCCTGGGCTTGTTTTCAGGAATAAAATCTCGTTTAGCCGCCTCTGGGTCATAGTCGACAGCGTTCTTGAAGTAAAAACCAGCGTATCCAGCCAATTCTCCGAACAGTTTAAATTTGCCCTTACACGTGGCCAACGCGGCTCTCACGTAACCGGCGGGACGTTTATCGGTATCCAGACCGGCACGGGCGAGCGCGTGGATTGAGAGCTCATAAAAGCGTTCGTCGTCCATCTCCCGCACATATTCCCCGGCGAGCCACGTCAGCTTGGTGAGGTCAAAGCGGGCGTTATGGCGCAGGATTTGTGGCAGGTCGAACGTTTCGATCACATCCGCGATCGGCATCTTCTCGCGGTTGTTCTTCGGCGACCATCCCAATAAGCAGAGATAGTTCACCAGAGCCTCCGGCGCATACCCTTCCTCCATGTAGGCGGTGAGGGATGCTCCTTTATCACGCTTGCTCATTTTGGTTCCATCGATGTTCAGGATGAGCGGAATGTGAGCATATTTCGGAGGCTCCACACCGAACGCGCGAAATAAAGCGATGTGCTTGGGGGTGTTACTCAAGTGATCCTCCCCACGAATCACATGGGTGATGTTCATTTCCAAGTCATCAACGACATTGACAAAATGAAACACTGGCTGCCCGTCCGAACGGACGATGACGAAATCCGGTTCGAGCTGTTCCCGATCCGTTAACTCCCGCCGGACCTCCCCGACCACCAGGTCGGAAATGACGACCGGCTCGCGTGTCATTTTGAAGCGGACAGCCCCTTCATGCTCATAGGCCAGGCCGCGCGAAAGCAGAGCCTCCACCCGGCGTTGATAGTTTTCCTTGCGTTGGCTTTGGAAATACGGTCCATAGTCCCCCTTACTTGGCCCGGTCGCGTCGGCGCTGATCGGTCCCTCGTCCCAATCCAATCCGAGCCAACGCAGGCCATTCAAAATGACATTGACCGCCTCCTGCGTGTTGCGGGCGGCATCAGTGTCCTCGATGCGGAG
>JANXQE010000491.1 GCA_025356925.1 Limisphaerales bacterium
GCGAGTTGTCGGCCCACGCGTCCTGGACCGGTTTGCCTTTATCATCGGTCACGTTCACTGAATCGACCTGGTAATTCACCGGTGTGCCGTTGGACAGGTGATACCCGACGGAGTCTTGCGGGTGCTGAGCCCGGTAGGCAATTGCCATCACTGAGAAAACGAGCAGAGCCGTAATCTGCACGATATTAATCAACATGTTTACACCAGTCGTTCCCGTCACACCGCGGTAGGCGATATAGGCCACACCGAGCGCAAACACAGCGCAGAACAGGTACATGAACAACGGGCTGTTGTAGGTCCCGCTAAACGTGTCCGGGAAAAACTGGTTCAGAAGGTAACCACTGAGAATCGCAGTCACGCCCACCATACACCCGGGGTAAACCCAGTAGTACAAGTGGCTTGCCCAGCCGGTAAAAAACTTGGCGATTCGCGCAAACTTGTAAGCATGTGTTTTTGAGAGAAACGCTTGTTCCGCGTAAAAGTACGAAGAGCCTGCTCCAGGGTAGATCTTCGACAGTTCCGCGTAACTGATGGCCGTTGCAAAGCAAAGCAGGAGAGCTGCCACGATTCCAAACCACATGGCGCAGCCTGCCATGGGCGCGCCATAGAGGGATTGGATTTGGAAGGTCAGCCACAGGAAGGCGCCTGGCGCAATGAGCGCCATCGCGTTGATTGTGAGGCCGGTCAGGCCCAGTGTTGCTTTGGTTGTGGAGGGTGATCCTCCGGGTCCGGACGTTTTGTTTGTTGGTTTTGTATCGTCGTTTGCCATATAATGTCTGCTGCTCGGTGGTTCTCTGGTTATGGGTTGACTTCTGAGTCGTCCCTCATTTTTGAGGAGCTCCGTCCAGCCCGGTTACTCACTGTTGTCTCTTTGCTCCTGTCAACGAGCCTCCGACCTACTCCACCCTCACCAACCATCGCCCGGTTGGTCTCGGTCTCAATTAGTTTGATGATGGTTTCGGGTTTGTTCATGTGTCCGGGTGCGGAACTAGCGAAGCTTTAGCACCCATGATGCCATGCCTCGACCTGTTTTTTATAACTTGTTAATGAAAAACGCTTTGCATCTTTACAACTACGAAATATTTTATGTAATTCTTATGAATACGCATAGTTTGTTTATGCTCTATTAATTTAGAGCTTGGTTCGATTTGGCCATTCGGAGCATTTCAATCCATCCCGACCCGCCTCGCCCAAGCAATACAGGGCGGAGTTTCGTGAGGGATTTGGCAAAAGATCATTCCGCCAGGGAAGCGGGCGCGGAAGTTGCTTGGCACCGTAACAGAAAGGGAGTCGGTGGTAACCTCGACATCGTTAGTTATGGCCGCGCGTTCGGCATTTCGTTGGCCATCCGCTGTATCCAAAATGCCTCCATGCGATCAGCATGGGCTCGGATTTTTTCGGCGCGAAGAGTTACCTTGGAAACGGCCCGAACTTCATGGTCAGATCCATCGCCGACCAGCCAACAGCCCACCGGCCAACGTTCCTGGTTCTGAGCTGCGCGAGGGTTGCGTAGCGGGAAATTAAGCCCAGGTACAAAATGAACAGAATCAACTAAGGAGCGTCTAATAGTAGTGAAAACGAAGACGAATACAAGGAACCCCTCTCCGACCCTGGCCAAAGGCCAGCTCTGGAAGATGAAAGATCTCCACATTCAAATCACGGAGCTTGGCAAAATCCTGGTTCATTATAAGATGCTAAAAGACTTGGGCCAAGTGCGCCGAACCCAGATGAGCCGGATCGATAGCATGGAACTTTACTTGAAAACCCACCGGGCACGAATCGTCAAAAGAGCGTCGGCCGACCGATTGGGAATCGCATAATTCCGCACCCGATGGCTGCACTCGAGAGGGGGTGCGCACTGTTGCTGTGCGGGCTTGCGGTTCTCCCGGGACTCATGGGAGGCTGCAAATCAACTCGCATCCCCGAGTCGCACCGCGCGGAAGCGGTGATCATTACGAACCGGGCGCCCGAGGAAATCAATGCCGCGACCAGGGAAACGTTCCAACATCACCAGTTTAAGCCGGCCAAACCTGATGGCGACGAGTTAGTCTTCCAAAAGAGGGGCAGTTTCATGAACTCCGTATTGACCGCCGATTGGTTCGATGGCCCGACGTGGGTACGTGTGAAAGTGTTTCAACGTCCTTTGGATCCCCAACGAACTTTGTTGGACTGCGATGTTTATGTCGTTCAACAGCCCGAAGATCCGTTCTTCCAGGAGGAACATAAGCTGGCGGGTAAGAAGAAAGAGTACCAGAGCCTCCTGCAGGAGATTGCCTGGAATCTGAATCGCGAACGGGCCACGCAACGCCCATGACCCTTCGCCGAGCGCGCTTCTGGTTTTCCCTTCTGGCTGCCTGGACATATGTCTCGAGTCCGGTGCTGGGTTCGGAGCTGGAGCGCTACGAGTACCAGCGCCCCGAGATGGGGATGCCCTTCCGCATCGTCCTGTATGCTCTGAATCAAACCTCAGCGGATGCGGCAGCCGAGGCTGCCTTTCAGCGGATAAAACAGCTCAACGACATCATGAGCGACTATGACGGGGAGAGCGAGTTGAGCAAGCTCTCGCGATCCTCTGGCAACTCCCGCGAGGTGGTCGTGAGTGAGGATCTATGGTTCGTCTTGAGCCGCGCCCAAGACCTGGCAAAGCGAAGCGACGGAGCTTTCGACATCACCGTTGGGCCGTTTGTCACGCTTTGGCGCCGCGCCCGCCGCCAGCACCAGTTGCCCGACCCGGCCCGACTCGCCCAAGCCCGCCAGGCAGTCGGCTACCAGCATGTTCGACTCAATCCCGAGCGCCACGCCGTCGAGTTGCTGGTTCCTAATATGAAACTCGATCTAGGTGGCATCGCTAAGGGCTACGCCATTGGCGAGGCTCTAAAGACCTTGCGCAAGTCCGGCGTTGAGCGGGCGCTGGTCGAAGGAGGCGGGGATGTTGCAGTCAGCAACCCGCCTCCCGGCAAACGCGGCTGGCGGTTCGAGCTCTCCTCGCTGGATGTCACGAACGCGCCTTCGGTGCGGTTCCTGTCCTTGGAAAACGTCGCCATCTCCACCTCCGGCGATCTCTATCAACGCCTCGAAATCGATGGCAAACGCTATTCGCATATCGTTGATCCTCACACCGGCATTGGCCTCACCGACCATAGCCTCGTCAACGTGATTGCCCCCGAAAGCATCACGGCCGATAGTCTCACCAAAGTCGTGAGCGTCCTCCGCCCCGACCGAGGGCTCCGCTTTATTGAAGCAACCCCCGGGGTCGCCGCCCGCATCATGCGTGATCCCGACGGCAAGATCGAGACCTTCGAAACCGACAGGTTCGCTCGCTACTACGAGCAGAAGTGAACGGTGCTGCTAACCTAACTTCCTCCCCCGATGAGCGAGAAGCCCTGTAAACCGACGGTTTTGGCATTTTGTCGGGCTACAAGACCGACGCTGGGAGCGTCGCAAAGAGTTTCAGCAGGCCAAGCTTTTGCAACAAATCATTTAGTTCCTTGGGGATGTTGGTCATTAAGTTCCCCACCGGTTTGTCAGCGACTTGTAGTCGGCCAATCCGGATGGTCTGTAAGCGGCGCAGGATCCGCGGGACTTCGCCCGGTTCCTTGGCCAAGCGCCACTCCCCGCCGAGCCGCGCACTCATCCAGTACGCCAGGAAGCACAGCCGGACATGATTGCGCACCCGGTCTGGCCGTCGATGAAACACTGGGCGCACCTCCAGAAAACTCTTCAATTCGCAAAAAGCTTCTTCCACATCCCGTAACCCTTTGTAATGGGCCAGCACCTGTTCTTTAGCACAGGCTGGGGCCGGGCAATTGGTGTGGAGTAAATACCAGCCATCCCGTTGGGTCTCCCGGTCAATGACCTGCTGTTTCTTCTCCCATTGGAGTTGGCCCTTGGGGTCTACGTGATAGGTGAAGTACTTGTGCGCCTTCAACCGTTCCAAGAGCCGGCCGGCTTGGCTGGCCAGTTTCTGCTCGTTGACCTTGCGGCGTTTAACTTGCGCCAGTTTGCGCAACGCCCGTTCGGCCTTGGCCATCCGCGCCGTGCGGCGTTGTTCATCGCGCTCTTGTCGCCAAGGCCCGCCAGCAATCACGTAGCGTTTGGCCTCCCGCACCCATTCCACCACCGGGTTGCGGTCTCCCAATTCCAATTGCGCTTCCGGCGGCAGTTCCGTCAGCAATGCTTCCATCGTGGCGTTGGACAAGCGGGTCACAAATTGCATGTGGGCCTCGGTTAAGGCCTCCAGGTTGACCGCGCGGCTCATCCCGCCGTCAAAAACAAAGGTGACTTCGGCTATGCCAAAACGACGACGAAGTGTGGCCAGCAATCCGATCAGGGTCTGGTTGCCGGTCCGGTTGCCGCGCAAGACCTCCAGATGCAGGGGCACCCCCTGGGTGTCGGTGGCCACCGCCAGCAGGATTTGCGGGCGATCCGCACGGTGGTCGCTGCGGTGTCCGTAGCGGCTTAACTTATCAGGCCCTTTGCCTTCGAAGTACACGCTGCTCAGATCATAGAGCAACAGGCGGACCCCCGCCGGAAAGGCGTTCTCATAGAGCCGCCTTTCCAGCCTCACCCACTGGCCGTTGAGCAAATCCATCGCGGCATAAAGGTCATCTTCGTCGAAAGATTCCTTGGCCGACAAGCCGCAGGTCTGGGCCAGCGCGGTGCCTTCGGCTTGTTCGCTCAAGGCCAGCTTGGCGCAGGGAAACAGCAACCGGCCCAAGATCATCGCTTTGAGTAAACCTCGTTGCCGGGGGGTTCCCAGGCCAGCCAGCAGCGCATCCAGGCCGTAACGCTGCCAGGCCTCGGCCAAGACTGCCAGGCCGCCATAGTCCAAGGCGCTGTGCAGTTCCAAGCCCTCAACCGGCAGGAACGATTGGCCGCGCAAGCTGGCGGCGATAAGGTTGCGCACGTCGGGGGGCAGACTCGTGATATTGCTCAGGGTGCGGGAACGGGGTCCGTTGGCGGTGCGGAAGGACTCGCGCACCAAGTAGGTGAGGTAGGTTTTACCGGCGCGCGTGGATTTGGTGGCTTGGACGAACACGGGCTACAGAATAATGATCAGCATGCCATAACAAAAAGGAGTATTTTGGCATGTATGACACTCTTACTTGCTACAGTTTGAGCCAAAACATCGTTTTTGCTGGGTTTTCTAAAGACGGGGGAGGAAGTTAGGCTAACAGGCCTCAGCGCCGTGACGATTGAAGCCGCGAAAGTTCAATCGTCTTTCCTCGCAACTCCTCCCTCAGCTTGTTCACCTGCTCCGGAGTAGTGAGCATGACGTATGTCTGAGCGGCGCCGTCCAACAGCCGATACAGATCTCCGTACATCCAACCAGTGATGACCTCGCTCGGGATTTCTTCCTGCTTTTGGATCTGTTCCAGTTTCGCCAGCACCAGCCCGTAGCGATGATCCAATTCAGCAAGGTACGCTTCGAAGCTCCTGACCGGTTTTGGCGATGCGCTTGGATGGAAACCAATCAAGACATCATTACGGGCATACGAGGCACTGAACTGGCCGGGTGCCTTACATTCCATTACCTCGAAAATTGACCTGAGCAACGGTGTGAAGTTGGTGTTGCCAGCCACGTCTTTATACAGCGCTATGTCGATCAAATCGACTATTTGGTTCCCGGCTCGCAGCTTTGCCGGTTCAGAGGCAGCAGAACTAAAATAGCGATTGCCTGCCCAAAACTCACGCGCGTGGTTTTTCATCACCCAGTCATGCGCGGTTTCGATGTACCGACCAGAAATCCGCCGCAAGGGATCAACTGCCTCCACACCTGCTTCAAGGTCGAGCAGCTTGCTGCGTAGCCCCGTCACCTCCCCAATCAGAGCAATCTCTGCCGGGTTGGTTGTGACTGGCTGCAGTTTCACATCTCTGTCGACACTTTCGATCACCTGGTCCGGCTCGGGCCACGGCCGACTCGGGATCTTGAGATCGAAAGGGGAGGGCGGAAAATCATTCAGCTTGAACTGGTCTCCCGGCTGACCGCCGCAACAGGCGAACACCACAATTCCAGTTGCCAGCCCTACGGCAGTTTGCCATTTCCCGATCATTGTTGCTCTGCTTTGAAACTCTCGACGAGCAGGTTGCCGTTGTGATCCACAGCCTCCGGATATTTCACCTTGATCTCACTGTATAGGGCTGCGGCTTCATCCTTCTTGCCCTTGCTGCTGTAGTATTGCGCCAGCAGGAAACGCGCGTAAACTCCGACTTGCACTCCATCTCCATAAAAACAGTCGTTGAATCTTTCAATGCAGTCCTGGAGATACCTCACCCGTTGATCCCCCTCGGACTTTTGCGCCACGTAAAGCGTCGCGCATCCTGTCCGATTAATGTCCGGGTATTTTTTGATCATCGTCTGAAGGCTTTCCGAGGCTTCAGCTGAACCCCATTTTTGGTTGGCCACCTGGTACAGTTCCTCAGCTTCCCGCAACTGTTCGGCCGAATACTTGCTCCTGTCTTGTGCCATTTTCTTATCGAACCTCTCCCTTAAAACCTTGCGATGGCTCCCTTGGGTCTGCTGCGCTTTCAACGGCTCAAGCAGCCGCGCCATTTCCTGGACCTGCTGCTCCAATCGGGCGACTCGTTCCCTGAGTTGGCCCAACTCATCTGGGGCCGGTTGGGCAAACAAACCCGGACCTCCAGTCAATGCCCAGATCACAACTGCAGCAAAAAGGCTGTTTTGCATAATTCTTTCGTCTCCTGAGAATTGTTTTCTCGACTCGGCCATGGCTTCCCCGATCCGCGCTTCAGGTTGGTGCGACCGCTCGCGCCAATTCCCAGTCGAGCTAATCATTTAATTGATTCCTATCAGATACCCTTCCTTTCGAATCTAGACCCGCCCTTCGGCGCCTGACAAGCCCAAATCGGCGACCAGATCAGCTCCGCCTCTCGGCATCAAAAACTCCTGCCCTGTGGGTCCCTGCAGCCCGTGATCTGATCGAACCTATGCGGTTGGGGGATGTAATATACTGCATGCTGAAGCTCGGCCGAACGGGAGAGCAGAGTTTTACGTGTTCACTAATGGGATTCTTTCTAAAACCTATGGCCCGAAAATCTCGCACTGCGCGCCCTGTCGCAGAAAGACCCGATTCAGTCATTCCGAAGCTGCCAAGGCTTTTCGCGGAAGATGGGAGGTGGATCGGGCGAAGGAATTTTGAAATGGAGGATATTGGCAAGTCTCACGACCCATGCTTCCGTGCGGCTCTTGAAGGTCGGAGGATCCCCCAGCACCATGCCCCAAGTCCAGACTTCACCACCGCGAGTGAGAACTACGCCGACGGGCCCATGGACGCCGGCAGCCGCTGCATGAACAGCACCGGCAGCATAAGCGACATAGTCCTTCTGGAACTTGGCTCGACGGAATAGAACCGGCTGGTACGGGTTCCGCGGGCCGTTGGGCTTGCCCTCC
>JANXQE010000502.1 GCA_025356925.1 Limisphaerales bacterium
GCCCGAGATCGAAGGGCTTGGTTTCCGAGAACGAGAAAACATTGTGCAGGATATCGTCATAATTAGGCCATTCCACGGTCGTGCCGACCAGCACGGGAAGTATATGTGGAGAAAACATCGCTCCCTTCTGAGCAATCCTGCGTGTCACGACCTGGACGGGCTTGAGCGGCGCGGGTGGATTTGTGCCAACGGGCCCTTCGATATACACCAGAAAATCGTGCATCGAGCCATAGTCAACTCGTTCGACAAATTTAAATTGACGACTGTCATATTTGCCGGCTTGTGCCTCCGTGTCCGTTCCCGGTTTGCCCTGAGCGTGAACCATGCCGGTGATCGTACCGGCTCTGAGTTGAGCGGAGGACAGTTCGCTTGCCAGAAGAAGGATGAGGATATGTCGCATAACGTCAGAATCTAAAAGCTGCCTCAAGGGCAAACAGGTCCTCGCTGTTCCGGGTGTCCCCATCCACGGTCGTACCGCGCTCGAACGTGTATTCGGCCTTGAGCAGCAGGTTCTGGCTCCAGCGGTAGCCAACGTCCAGACTTAGTCGCCAGATATCCTTGGTGAGGGGGCCAAAGAAGTAGTCTCCAAAATCTCCGTTGCCGACGATCGGGAATCCTTGGTCGGCGAGGATTTGGCTGAACCGGACTCCGCCGTACAGCTTGCCAATGATGTCGTGAACGGCTTCGAAGGAGTAATAGTAGACATCCCGACGGTTCCGGCCCGCGGGGTCATTATCCTGGTAATGAACGGTGCCGCCGAACGCTCGTAATTGGCCCCGCGCCAGGCGCACTTGAATGTCTCCTTCGACCAGGTTTGCCTGAAAGCGCGTGGTGGCCGGGGAACCGAGCGATCTGAAAAAGCCATTGCCAAACCACATGGCGGACAGTTGATCCTGCTGGACATCAAGTTCGCCCGTGCGCATCCCGCTAATGCTCAGGTGAAGTTTGTCCAATGGATCGAAGCCGATGCGAGCCGCCACCGACTTATCCGACGTAAAGTCCCGCGTTTCAGCGATGCCCCCATTCTGCACGGCAGCAGCATAGCTCACTTTGCCGGCGCGCCCATAAAGCTCGAGCCCCTCGTCCACTCCCCAGAGATCGGAAAGGGAATGGGAGATGAATGGGTTGTCGATCGCATAGCGGGTTAGATACTCTTCCCCATAAGGAACGTACATCCGGCCCGCCCGGACGTTGAGCACATGGTCGGTGTGCCACAACTGCGAGACGTTCTCGATGTCAAGGTACAACTCTCCGAGCCGCAGTTGAAGATCTTGTTCCTCGCGCGTCGCCAGGTTTATCTCGCCAAAGAAGTACACGTTGTCGACCACAGGCGCTTCCACAAACAAACGAGCCTCGTCGATCCGGAATTCGTTATTCGGGAACATGCCCCCGGGCCCGGTGTGGAAAAACGCCACACCGCCTTCTCCGCTGAGATTGACCCTGCCAAGGGTGAAAGGAGAGGAGGCCTTGGTGGCCAGATCATCACCGCGCCTCGCGGCGTCGTCCGGTTCGCTCTCGCGCTCCGGTTTTGCCCCGGCCTTTTGGATCTCTCCAACCCTTTGGGAGAGCGCCTCGATCAGGCCCTGCTGGTTCTGCAACTGCTTTTCGAGCACGGAGTTTTGCTCCCGCAACTGCCTCAGCTCTTCCCTTAATTCCGCCGAATCATCGGCGCGCAGCGGCAGGGAGACAAAAACCAGCCAGATGGCCCCCAAAAAAAGGGCAGCTCTGGCAGGTTGGCAGTGCGGCATGCTGTCGAAGGGGAGCATCCGGTATGCCTTGCCTGACCCGGATCGGCAGATTCCGTCCGCGGCGCAGCCAAAGACGAGAAAAGAGCGGCCTGGTGCAGTCCCCTTTGCCGGTTGGCCGAGCCAGAATCGGCCTAATGTCTTGAATTAGGGCACTTGGTTCCAGAATAATCGCCCGAGTCACAAAACGGTAATTCCCGGGAACCC
This sequence comes from Limisphaerales bacterium, assembly GCA_025356925.1. Classification (GTDB taxonomy): domain Bacteria; phylum Verrucomicrobiota; class Verrucomicrobiia; order Limisphaerales; family UBA8199; genus JANXQE01. The sequence goes on from JANXQE010000502.1 coordinate 1,953, forward strand.
TCGCCCTGGTTCGTCCCTCCTATACCAAACACTGATCCATCTCACCGTGCCCGGAAACCGATCCGGCGGTGATTAATGAAAGGGAAAGAACATGAAAGCTCATATTGTAAATAATAGCGACATTCCGGTCAGGCTCGGCGCGGTTCTGGCGCTTTTGCTGGCGCTTGTGATCGGCGCCACGCCGGCGTTGGCTGACCATGGCTCACGTGGGATGCGCCGTTTCAATCGACCGGGCAACATCCTGATCGCCGACCAGTTTAATAACCGGGTGATCGAGGTTGACACCGCCGGCGATATTCTCTGGTCGTTCGGGCTTGGACCCAACGATTTCTCAGCGCAGTCGATCATCGGCTGCAACGACGCCCAGCGGGTCGGACGTTTTACGCTGATGGCCGGAACCGGCACGCCGCCGGGCGTGATCCCCCAGGCTCCCACCGGCGCCGTCGATAACCGAGTGATCCTCGTCGATGAGCACGGGCAAATCGTCTGGCAGTACGGGCAGTTTGGGCAGACCGGCTCTGGCCCCGACCTGCTGAGCACCCCGGTGCAGAGCACATTCCTGCCGAACTTCCACGTCCTCATCACCGACCAGGGCAATAACCGGATCATCGAAGTGAACTTCCACAAGCAGATCGTCTGGCAATACCCGGGGTCGAATGCCAACCCGGCCGACCAGCTTAACAGCCCGAATTCGGCTGAGTTGCTCGAAAATGGTCACATCCTGATCGCCGACGAGAATAACAACCGCGCCATCGAGGTGACGCGCGCCGATCAGATTGTTAAAATCAACACCGCTGGCGGGACCTTGGGTGCCTGCGCCTTCGCCAGCCGTCTGGATAACGGGCACACCCTGCTGACCGATGCGAGCAACTCCAGCGCGGTCGAAGTCGATGCGACGGATAAAGTGGTTTGGCAGTTTGTCACCGACACGGACCCGATGAGCATTCCCGCGCCTTTGCCCACCCGTGCGGTACGGCTGCGCGACGGGGACACGCTGATCAGCGACCAGTTCAACAACCGGGTGATCCGTGTCAGTCCTGCGGGCAAGATTGTCGCCAGCTACGGACTTCCGCTGGACGGCGGCACCGGCATCGGCAACAACGTCGGCATCGACCTGCACACTACCCAGCAAGGACTCTATGCGCCCTACGATGCAAAGGTCATCGGCGACTATACCGGGTTGACGCCTCCGTTTGACTTTGACGAAGACGCCGACGACTAGGATGCTGATGCGGGCCCAGTCCAGCAAGTTTCTCCGATAGCACTCCCTGCCGCGAGCACGAGCCGCGCGGACGAAAACGTTCCGCCGGACACTCGATGCTCGCGCTTCATTTCCGGCCCCCGGCCAAGGCGTACCGGTCCATAACCTTGGCGCCGGACCCCTGGTAATCCGCATCCAGTTGCTGGCGGTCTCGCATCGACTGCTTGACAGCAGCGGCGCAAGCAAATTACGATGGCCGACATCGGCCAATGTAATTTCTGCTGACGGATGAAAGCTGTGAATCGTGAGATTTTGTTAAGCTTCTGGAAGGTGCATATCTTACACCACGCGGATTCGGGAGCGGTCCACGGACAGTGGATACTCACGGAATTGCGACGCCACGGTTACGACCTCAGCCCCGGAACGCTCTATCCTCTGCTCACGCGAATGAACCGGCTGGGATGGCTCAACTGCAAGACGGCGCCGGGTGGAGGACGTCGGGCGCGCAAAGATTATCGGCTGACGCCCGCCGGCCGTAGAATCCTGGCCCTGATTCGGGCCCAGGTCAGTGAGCTTTACGACGAGGTCGTTTTCGAGGAAGAAAAAGACGCGGCGGAGTCGTGACTCTCGCGGTATGAATCTGGTCCAAACTGCGCTTCGTCGTCCTTTCACGATCCTGGTGCTCGTGGCGGGTCTGGCGCTTGGCTCGTTAGTTGCGTTGCGCCAGATGCCGCGGGATATCTTTCCAGCGTTGGGCATCCCCACGATCTACGTGGCGCAGCCCTACGGTGGGATGGATCCGGCTCAGATGGAAGGCTATCTCACCTATTATTACGAATACCATTTCCTCTACCTCACCGGCATCGAACACGTCGAATCCAAGTCCATCCAGGGCGCGGCATTGATCAAGCTGCAATTCCACCCCGGCACTGACATGTCCCAGGCCATTTCGGAAACGGTCGCCTATGTAAACCGGGCGCGGGCGTTTATGCCTCCCGGGACTGTGCCTCCCTTTGTGACCCGCTTTGATGCTGGCAGCGTGCCCGTGGGCGACCTGGTTTTTTCGAGCGAAACCCGCACTGTGGGTGAAATGCAGGATGCGGCCCTGAACTTGGTCCGACCGCTCTTTGCGACTCTGCCGGGCGTTTCCGCTCCTCCGCCGTTTGGCGGTAGCGCCCGGAGCATCGTAATTAACCTGAACCCCGACCGGCTGCGGTCCTACAACATGTCGCCCGACGAAGTAGTCACGGCGATCACGGCCGCCAACCTGATCACCCCATCGGGGAACATGCCCATCAACGGTAAGTATCCGATGGTGCCCCTGAACTCGGTCGTCAGGAATATCAAAGACCTGGAAACCGTGCCGATTCGCACCGGAACCTATCCAGCGATTTTCCTCCGCGACGTGGGGGAGGTCGTTGACGGGTCGGATATCATCACCAGCTACGCGCTGGTAAATGGCCGGCGCACGGTCTATATCCCGGTCACAAAAAGGGCCGACGCCTCGACTCTCTCGGTCGTTAGTCTGGTCAAACAGAACCTTCCGAAATTCCAGAGCGTCCTGCCGAGCGACGTGAAGGTGAGCTACGAATTCGACCAGTCCCCCTATGTCACCAGGGCGATTCGCGGTTTGACACTCGAAGGCGGACTGGGAGCGGTGCTGACCGGGTTGATGATTCTGCTCTTCCTGCGCGATTGGCGGAGCGCCTTGATCGTGGTCATCAACATTCCGTTATCCTTGATGGCCGCGGTCCTGGCTCTTTGGATTTCCCATCAGACGGTGAACATCATGACCCTGGGCGGGCTGGCGCTGGCCGTCGGCATCCTGGTCGATGAGGCGACCGTCTGTATTGAGAACGTTCACACGCACTTGACTCGCGGCAGTTCCTTGAAGCGCGCCGCCCGCGACGCGACCACCGAAACTACCACGCCCCGTTTCCTCGCGATGCTCTGCATCCTGGCCATGTTCGTCCCCACCCTGTTCATGGTCGGCGCTGCCCGCGCCATGTTCCTGCCCCTCTCGCTGGCCGTGGGGTTTTCGATGATTGCGTCGTACTTGCTGTCCACCACCCTGGTGCCCATCCTGTCGGTGTGGTTTCTTCGGGGCCATGAGGAGAGTGCCAAAGGACGACCCCAAGGCAGCTTCAGTCGATTTCAGCAGCGCTACGCCCGCTGGGCGCATCGGTTCGTGCGGTTGCGCTGGGCGGTTCTTGCTGCCTACGTGATTTTGGTCGCGCTGCTCTTTGTCTTCCTTGGTGGACGCCTTGGAACCGAGATCTTTCCGAAAGTCGATGCCGGCCAACTCACCGTTCGGCTGCGCGCGCCCGCCGGTTCCCAGGTCGAGCGCACCGAGGCCGTGGCACTTCAGGTTTTGGACATCATCAAAAACGAGGCGGGCCCACAGAACGTCGAGATCACCCTGGGGTTTGTCGGCGTCCACGCCCCGAGTTATCCTATTAATCTCATTTACCTCTGGAATGGCGGCTCGGAGGAGGGCGTGGTTCAGGTTCAATTAAAAACCGGCTTACGGATCCCGATCGCCGAGCTCAGAGAGCGGCTTCGGAGGAAGTTTGCGCAGGAACTGCCTGACGTGATTTTTTCTTTTGAGCCCAGCGACATCGTCAGCCGGGTGATGAGCCTTGGCTCGCCCACACCGATCGAAGTGGCGGTCAGCGGCCCCACACTCCTGGCGGATCGCGAATTTGCCGAAAAAGTGAAAGCCAGGTTGGAGAACATCCCGGCGTTGCGCGACGTGCAATTTGGGCAATCGCTGGATTATCCGATAGTTAACGTGGTCGTGAACCGGGAGCGTGCCGGTGTCATGGGGGTTAAGATGGCCGATGTTTCGCGGTCGCTCGTCGCAGCGACTTCTTCGAGCCGGTTTGTCGTCCCGAACTATTGGGCTGACCCGAACAGTGGCGTTGCTTACCAGCTCCAGGTGGAGGTGCCCCAGGCCCGCATGAACTCGGTCGAGCAGGCCAGGAATCTGCCGATCACTTATCGCCAGGGAGAAACTGTCCTGTTGCGCAACATCGCACGGGTGACCGAAACAAATTCGGTCGGGCAGTATCAACGGTACAACATGCAGAGGATGATCACCGTCACGGCCAACCTCGCGGGTGCGGACCTGGGGACGGTGGCCCGGCAGGTTGCACGCGCTATTCAGGACCTCGGCAGCCCGCCGCCAAAAGTCAACGTGGCGCTGCGCGGCCAGGTGGTTCCGTTGAAACAAATGCTCGATGGTCTCAAGACCGGCTTGCTCGTTGCCGTCCTGGTGATTTTTTTGTTACTGGCGGCCAATTTCCAATCATTGAAATTATCGCTCATCGTCCTCTCAACGATACCGGCGGTGATCGCCGGGGTGGCCTTAATGCTCTGGATCACGGGAACCACGGTTAATATTCAATCCTTTATGGGGGCCATCATGGCGGTCGGGGTGGCGGTCGCCAACGCCATCCTGCTGGTTACCTTTGCGGAGCGCGCGCGGTTGGGCGGCGCCGCTGCGGCTGCGGCCGCAGTGGACGGAGCACAGAGCCGGCTCCGGCCAATCCTGATGACCAGCCTGGCGATGATCGCGGGCATGCTCCCGATGGCCTTGGGCGTCGGGGAAGGGGCCGAACAAACCGCCCCTCTTGGCCGGGCGGTCGTCGGTGGCCTGGCCGCGGCGAACCTCGCCACGTTGCTCATCGTACCGTCCGTGTTCGCCGTCGTCCAAGCGCGCGCCCATCGTCGCTCAGCCTCGCTTGATCCCGACGAGGAGGAGCGCCCGACAACCAGCTCTCATCCCATCCAGTGAAAGGCAAAATGGACAATCTCGCTAAAAACGCCTTGGGCGAAAATCCGAAAGAAGGCCGAAATCCGAAATCCGAAAAGCGGCTAGGCTTAAGGCTAACCCTGGTGGTTCGGGGCTCGGGCTTCGGATTTCTTTCGGGTTTCGGCCTTCGGCCTTCGGGTTTCCAACCCTTCGCTCTCGGCCTACTTACCATGTTGCTTTACGGCTGCGGTCCGGCCGCCCAGGCCCCATCTAACGAACCCGCTGCCCCGGTGGCCGTCCAGATCGTCCAGCCCAAACGCGGGGCCATCACGCGCTTCGTGACCTTGCCGGGAGAAATCAAGCCGTACCAACAAGCCACCCTTTATGCCAAAGTGGCGGGTTATCTCAAGACCATCAATGTCGACAAAGGGGACCAGGCCAAAGCAGGAACGATCCTGGCCGAGATTGAAGTGCCGGAGTTGCTCGCTGACCGCGCCAGGTACCGAGCCGAGGTCGAAGTCGCTGACCTTGATTTCAAACGGCTGAGTGAATCTCAAAAGAAAGCTCCGGACCTGGTGATGTCGCAGACCGTGGATGATGCCCGAGGCAAGCTCGCCATCGCCCAGGCGAGCCTGGAACGGATCGAAACGTTGCTCAATTACGCTAAGATCGTTGCCCCGTTCTCTGGCATTATCACCCGTCGCATGGTCGACCCCGGAGCCTTTATTCCGGCTGCCACCTCGGGAGCACCGGGACAGAACGCCGCGATCGTTACCTTGACCGATTTCAGCCGAGTGCGGCTTCAGGTGGCGGTTCCGGAAATCGAGGCGGCTTTGGTGGCTCTTGAGCAACCCGTCACGCTGACCGTTGAAGGGCTGCCTGGCCGGAGCATCGATGGCAAAGTTACTCGATTCTCCTACGTCCTGGACGATGCGAGCCGGACCATGCTCGTGGAAATCGAATTGCCCAATCCAAAATTGGATCTTCGCCCCGGCATGTATGCCACGGTCAAAATCGGGATCGAGCGCAAGGCATCGGCACTGCTGGTGCCGGTAGATGCTGTTGTCACGGAAAAGGCCGGCACTTCGGTCTTTGTCCTCGCAGACAATAAGGCCAAGAAGACTCGCGTTCAGACAGGGTTCAACGATGGCACCCAGGTCGAGATTTCCAGCGGCTTGAGCGCTGACCAAAACGTGATTGTGGTTGGTAAACGCGCCATGGCGGATGGTCAAGCCGTCAGTATTTCGGAGAGCAAATGAGAGTTTCGCTTTCCGATTTCCGATTTGCGGTTTGTGCGGCCGCTTGCTTGGGGTTGAGTGTCCACGGCGCCCTCGCGGAGCCCACGAACGCGTCCGGTTACCCGATTGATTTGCCCACCACACTTCGGCTGGCAGGCGCACAAAACCTCCAGATCCAAATTGCGCGCGAGCAGTTGAAGGAAGCCGAAGCTAATCGCTCGAGCGCGCTGGAGAAATTCTTTCCCTGGATAGCCCCAGGGGTCAGCTATCATCGGCGCGACGGGGTAGCTCAAGCGGTACCTGCCGGGACGATTTCAGATGCTCATTTCCAATCTTACTCGCCCGGGGTGGCGCTCGCGGCCCAGATGGACATCGGGGATGCCATTTACACCTCGCTGGTAGCGAAACAGCTGGTGAGGGCGTCCGATCACGCACTGGAGGCCCAGCGTCAGGACATTGTCCTAAGCGCGGCTCAACGCTATTTGGACCTCGCTAGAGCCAAAGCCGTGGTGGACACAGCCTCGGACGCGTTCCAAACATCCCGGGATTATCAGCAGCAATTGCATGGGGCGGTCGAAGCCGGGATCGTCTTCAAAGGCGATGAATTACGAGTCCAAACTCAGACCAAACAATATCAGATCCTCCTGCGCCAGGCTATCGAGCAGCAAAGGGTAACGGCCGTGGATCTGGCCCGAATTTTACACCTGGACCCAAGAATCGAATTGGTCCCGCAAGACAGCGGCCTGACCCGGTTTACGTTGGTGGAGACGAACCTGTCCGTGGACATGCTGGTTGAGCGCGCACTGGCAACGCGACCCGAGCTGGGGCAAAGCGGTGCGTTGCTTGCGGCTGCCCGAGATTCAAGCAAGGGCGCGGTCTATGGTCCTCTAATCCCTTCTCTCACCGCACAAGCCTTTGGCGGCGGGTTGGGGGGCGGACCCGATGGCGGTCCAAGTCACTTTGGGGCGGAAGGTGATTATTTGGTGGGGTTGACTTGGAAAATCGGCCCGGGAGGCTTATTTGACCCCGGGCGTACGCGTGCCACCAAAGCTCGACTCGCCGAGGCGGAATTGAGCGATACAAAACTTAAGGACGAAATCACGTCTCAGGTCGTGGCGGGACTCGCCCATGTCCAATCCCTGTCTGATCAGATCGAGCTGGCCGAGGCGAAGCTAACGGCTGCTACCGAGACCCTGCGCGTAACGCATGAACGCAAACAGTACGGCGTGGGCATCGTGTTGGAAGACATCCAGGCTCAACAAGACCTGGCGCTCGCTCGCTCCGATTACCTCAACTCCGTCGCCGAATTCAACAAAGCGGAATATGCGTTGTCCAAAGCCACTGGTGGACTGGCAGCTCCGCCACCGCGCTAGACCGCTCCGCCACCCGCGCCCCACGTCGTCCTTCCTATGAACCGGGCCGGTTACGCCGAAGGTTTTGGAGTGCGCCAGTTCCGTGGCGCTTTTCGGCACGCCGTCGCCCGAAAGCGGCGCGGAACCGCCGCACTCCAAGGAGCTCCGTGAGGGAACGAATTTTCGGGGGCGATGGATCTGGCTCACCGGTTTTCCCTGGAGTCCGGATTTCCAAGCTCTATCTGAGCAGGGAAGCATGGTGCTTGAGCCAGTGCTCGGCGGCCTGGTACATGGGGAAAGCGCGCGCAACCTCGGTCCAAAACCGCGGCGAATGGTTCATTTGGCGCAGATGCATCAGTTCATGAACGATGATGTAATCGCTCACGAACCTGGGCGCTTGAACGAGCCGCCAATTCAAGGAAATCGTGCCGCGTCGTGAGCAGGAACCCCAGCGCGATCTCTGGTTACGCACCGAGACCGGGCCGACTTGCAGTTGATGCCTTGCCGCAAACTCGAGCACCCTGGGTGGGAGCTCTTTCGCTGCCAGCTTCCACAAATGCCGCTCGATTTCGCCCCGCAGATCCGCGGCGCAGTCAGTTACCTTGAGGGCTTCACTGCCAAATCGGACCGAGCTGCATTCTCCGTTAATACTCACCTCAACCTTAACCGCCTCGCCACGGAAAAGAATTTCGGTCCCGACCCGCCACTCATTCGGGCGGTTTGAAACCGACGCCAGCCGTTGGAGTTGCCCCTCGATCCATGCTTTGTTCCGTTCCGCGAAACGCCGAGCCTCGGAGGCAGATCCCGAGCGAGGAATGGTGACGCGCGCGTGGCCGTCCTGGTGTAGCCGGAGAATATAGCGGCGCGCGCGGGGGTTCCGTATTAACGTCAAGGGAATCTGCCCGCCCGCCAGTGCGAGGGCTTCTCCCGCGGTAGGATGGCCAACAGGTTTCGGGTGGAACTCAGACTGCACTCGCTCAGTTAAAGAAGTGCACTCCCCGTTGGCAATCAAATCCAAAGTCTCTCGATTGGTGTTACCGATCGACGGATACTCTTTGAGCGAGCCTTCAGACAATTCTCTCTAAAAAGCGTCCGGCCGATCGATGGGAATGTCCTGGGCTTCGATGTCCAGGACCAACCAAGAGCTATTGGAGAGTTCCAGTTATTGTCTTGTCGTCGAGAGGAATGACAGCTAGTTGGAGGAGTCTATGACATCAAGCCTCGCCCGTATCGCCCTCGGCATCGCACTGAGCCTCGTCCAAGGGGCGCGTGCCCAGTCCGATCCACCTGGAGGGACACCCGTTTCCGCAGAAGTGCTGCCCGGCAGAGGATTGGCCGAGCATGACTTTCTTTTCGCCGGCGAATCGAAGAACCGCCGCGCGTTCATTGTAAGAAAAGGCCAGGTCGTTTGGACTTATGACGATCCCGCCGGGCGAGGCGAGATCAGCGATGCGGTCCTGCTCTCCAACGGCAACC
>JANXQE010000523.1 GCA_025356925.1 Limisphaerales bacterium
CCAGCACCAACCTGGTGAGCTGGGAAAGCGTGGGCAGCATTACCAGCCTGTCTTTGTATGGGGCCGCCAGCCAAGCTGGCCGACTGGTCTGTGTCGGCCTCCAGGGAACCATTCTCCGCAGCCAGGTTATCCCTGATCTCACGCCGATTTCCTTTGTCCAGTATGCCCAATTAGAAGGAGAGAATTTTTTGTCGTGGCCGGAAATCCGGACCAGCAGTTCACGCTCGATTCGAGCATTGATTTGACAAATTGGATGACCGGCCCCACGCTCGACCTGATTTATGGTTCTGGGACTCTGTTGTTTATCACGCCCGCTGGAACCAACGCGCCGTTGGCTGAGTTTTTTCGTGCCACCGTGGTTCCTTGAATGAATAAAACCGCGTGCTCAAATGTCTGATTAGGAAGAAAATGCGGACTACCCGAAGAAAGTTAGCGCTGCCCTTGGCCAAGGGCCAGCTTTGGAAAATCAACGACGCTTACATCCAGATCGTGGAACACGGAAAGCGGTTAATCCACTACAAGATGATGAAGAACGTGGGCCAAAGAGGCGTCTTCACCCATATGAGCGCCGTGGCGTCCCTCGAAGAATACCTGAAGGCAAATGAAGCCCGACTGGTTAAGTCCGGCTCCAGCGCTTGATTGGATTCAATCTCCCGGCATCAGCCGTTCTTTGATGCGCTTGGTCTTGCTGCGGATCAGTCGCCCTTCATGATCGTACCGCAGTTGGAGCACCCACCCAAATTGCTCTGGCGGCCACTCGCCATGAGGCAAGAGCCGGTCAGGATCGGCACCGAGGTTTTTCAATAATTCAGGGATTTCCTTGTGATGCCAGCAGATTAGGATGTTCTTGCCGTGTGACGTTGCCTGAAGCTCCCTAACCAATTCCTGAGGCCGCTTGGCTTGGAACCGCAAGTCCGGCTTCAGCCCGATCGCCTGGCCAAGGGGCTCAAGCGTCAAACGCGAGCGTTGGCTGTGTTCAGAGTCATCGGCGGCAACGACGTAATCCAGTCGGAGCGGTTGTGAACCGAGCCGGAAACTCTGAAAATAGCGAACGTAAGCCTGCGCGCGGGCTTGGCCTTCGGCGGACAGGCCCTTACCAAATTCCGGTTTTTCTGCGTGCCTAATGATCAAGATGGTTGCGTCGCTGAGCGGGCTCTCGTCGTGCGAAACCGATTCCGCCGCGCGCGAGTCAAAGCGTTGCGAGCCGACACACGCGGACAATGTCAGGAGCACCGCCAACCAGGGAGCCGTAGTCCTCGAGCCACGCGCTCTCCGCTCGACCGCACTGAATCCACTCGCTGAAAACTTCATGATTTCCTCCTGAGCAGCAGGGCCCAATCCAACCAGCCGGGCGTTCTCGGCGAGCTTTATGCCGTCTATCTGCCCAAGGAAGGTAATGTCACTGTCCACGTTGAACCTGGGGCGTACGAGGCGAACTGGTTTAACGCCTTCACCGGCGAGACTATCTCCCTCCCCACGGTGCAGGGGCCGGACTGGACCTCGCCGAGAACGCCCGGCTGGTTGGATTGGGCCCTGCTGCTCAGGAGGAAATCATGAAGTTTTCAGCGAGTGGAT
>JANXQE010000540.1 GCA_025356925.1 Limisphaerales bacterium
TGATAGGTCCCGCCTGTGCTCGCTCCCCCTCCGCCCGAGATGGTATACCAGTCAATCGAGTACGACTGCGCGAAGCTATTGGCTGCAATCAGCAAACCAAGGAGGAGAATCAGCTTTTTCATTATTGCACCATTCTGTTCGGCGAGCGATTGCACTATTTGTTCCAATTAAGTCAGGCGCTTTTCAAGTGGATCCTGTCATGTTTGAGATCTTGAACCATGCACGCCAACATGATTTCAGCTTCAATTACCGAAAACAAGACGAGGCCGGCCAGACTCATAGGGAGTTCTTGCCCGGCTTCTCAAGGGGTCTTTTCCAAGCGAATAAGCATGGGCAGATGCTGCTGGAGGAGCGAGACCGCCTCGCTTTGTGACTCGGGCCCAGCAATAACGATTTCAAGCACCTGTTGTCCGAGGTGGCGCTTGCCGGCTACAACAGCTTGCAACCTGCTAGCCTGCGAACCGTCTTCGAGCAGCGGCTTTTCATTCGGCGATACGCGGTCAGGCCACAGGCAGTAGAAGACGTGAACTAGTTTGCCTCCCATCTCAAAGGTTTGATGGCGAAAAGGGATTTCGATTTCGTGAACCGGCACGGTCATCTGCCCAAAGTCGTCGATTAGGCGCGCACCGGCGGCCGGAAAACAAATGTCGGGCCGGTGTCCTTTGGCCAGTTGAGCGGAGTTCTTGCCCGCTTTCCAGCGCAGTAGAAAAGCGCTCCATTGGTTGCCTGCGTCATCGTCCCAGATCCCGGCGTCACTGCTGGAACACCTCAGGATGGCGAGCGAGTTCTCCGGCACAGCGGTTTTTCTGAAGCGCGGGCTTTGAACCGGCCATGCCAGCGACCAGCGAGAGGTGGCGATCAAGCTGATTTCGTGCGAACGATACCAGGCCTCGGCGGCGAGCTCCCCTGCCCCGATCCAGACCAGAGCCAAAATACCGACCCAACGCGGGATTAGCGGAAACACCATCGGCTCAGGCTTAACGGCCGGAGCTGGGCGCTGAGTCCGGGGCCTCATCACGTGAGCCAATCCCAGCAGGCTCGGAAGGACAATGATCATGACCAGGAGCCCAGCCGTGTCGTGCCATGCTTCCATTTGGGTCAGGCCTCGGTTGGCAGCGGCCCAAACCAGGAAAGTAGTACGGGTAAGATTGGCCAGCAGGTCGAAAAACAGCGAGGCCACCAGCAGGGCCACGCGCCTGCCGGGAGAAAATCGGTGCATTTCGCCCAGAAAGAGCGATAGCATGAGCGCAGCCTGCAGCGAACGGACGCCGCTGCAAGCCTCATCGATTCCCACGATGCCAACGGTGGTTTCAATTAAGTTCCCCTGTTGAACAGCCGGGATGCCAAACCAGCCAGCCACTTCGACCGTAAGACCGGCGACAAGGCGCATCAGACCTTGAATGGCCCAGTGTTCGAGCCCCACGGGCCAGGGCACGGCAATGAGCATGAAAAGAATCGGTGGAGCAAAAAACCGGACCCACCGCCACCCGCCGAGGCGATAGAGAATGCAAAGGCTGAGGCCAACGGCTTGAAATCCGTGTAACCAGTAGACGAGACGCCACTCCGGGTTCGCCTGTAGAACGACCCGGATCGGCAGCAAGAGAAACAGAAGCGCTATGGCGGCAAAACCTACCCAGGCAGAACGCCCCGCACTTGCTTCGGGCCGCTCGGGCCAGCGACGCCAGATCAACGCCAGTCCGAGCAAGGGCACGACGTAGCCGTAATTGTACTGCGCATTGATACGCCACTCGCCGCTAAGTTCCGAAAAAAGGAAGAGCCAACAAACGCCGAGCGCCAAGATGAGCAACGCCCAACTGTCCGTGATCCAGCGTACCGACAGGGATCTCGAATAGAACCGTGGGCTAGTTGATGGAAGAGGTCTCAACAAGGCTGTGTCGGGGGGCTCGGCCATTGGCGTGTCAAAACCTCGGTAGTTCAACTCGCGAGTCTCTCATGCCGGGCCGTGCCGAAGAACCGCTTGGCCGCATTCCTCGCGGCTGCGAAAATCCTGGGGAGATACCGACCGCCAGTGATCCAGCGAGGAGCGAAAATCGTAAGCGAAATGAAATCCGAGCTCATTGAGCCTTTGAGGAACAACGTGGGTGGGAGTTGCCGCCTTCCGAACGCGGGCTGGATGAATTGGGCTTTTCCCCTTTGTGAGCAGTTGCATGCCCACTGCGACAGGCTGAAGCAGCCATGAGGGCATCGAGATAACAGGGGCGGCGCAACCGAGCTGCCGACGGATGATTCGAACCATCTCTCCGATGGTCTCAGTCTCCGACTCCACGTAATTATAGCGCAGGAACGGCTCGGAGCGCGCCATGGCAAATTCAAAGCTGTCCAGCAGCCCCTCGATGTAACCATAGCTTTTGCGGAGCCTCGTCGACCCTGGAAAAAAGAAATAGCCCCGTTGTACGGCTCGAATCATGCGCAATATGTTTCCCGGGTCACCTGCCCCGTAAACAACACCTGGCCGACAGACGACCAATCGGCGCGTGTTCGAGGTTCGAAGCCATCCCTCATGAATGAATTCGGCGCAAAGCTTGCTTATTCCATATGGAGTTATGGGGTGAGTTGGCGCATTTTCCGCAGTGGCCCCGTGGGTGGGCCCGTAAACGGAGATGCTGCTCGTAAAGACTAGTCTGGCACATTCTATCGCTTCCGCGAACTCACACACATTGCGGGCCCCGGCGAGGTTTGTATCGAAATACTCCGCCGGATTATGACCGGGCTCCCGGTGGACTGCCGCGAAGTTGAAGATCCAATCAGGCTTCAAGTCCTTGATTTGTGAAAGGATGGGTTTCCGGACGTCACAATTATGGAATTCAACTCGGGCCGGCAATGGAAATTCGGCTCGCCGCGTATCGGCTAAGACGATGCGATCGAACTTCTTTGCTTCGGACAACCGTTTTGCCCAATTCGCTCCAATATAGCCAGACCCGCCGAAGATTACCGTGGTGTTCATAAGTCGCTTTAGAAATTAAGACTTTCTCTTTGAGGCCAATTTGAGATACTGGACCCAGTCACGTCGGGAAAGAATCGCTGTTGTCTTGAGGCTCGTAACTCTGGTCCCCTCTCTGAGGGTTAAGACTTCCACAGTTCGGAAATCAAATCGAGGTAATCCCGCAGGACCAGCTCTGGGCGATACTTCGCCTCGGCTGCTTTCCTCGCCCTTTGCCCCATCTCGTTCAAAAGGTCCCGGTCCTTGCTGGCTTCGAGAATGATTGCTGCGATCTCAGAAGGCCGATCGGGTGAAACCACCCAACCCATTCTTTCCTCGGTGACCACTAGCGCGGCTTCCGAGCCCTTTTCACCTACTACTACCAGGGGTTTGCCAGCGGCCATGATGTTGTAAAGCCGGCTTGGCACGGCCGCGCCCCACATGCCGCTAACCAGAGCTGTTATCCCGATGTCACATGCATTCAGAAAAATGTTTTGCTCCTCCCGCGGCCGCGAGGCTAACAGCGTCACGTTGTCCAACTCGCTAACTCGTTTTTGCTCTTTGGCCCAGGCCTTCTTGGCACCCTCCCCGATAAACAGGAAATGGATATGGTCATGGTGCTTTAACTGCCGAGCGGCTTCCATGAGACTTTCAATGGCTTGCACACGGCCGAGGTTACCAGCGCACTGTACGACAAATTTGCCCTCTAGGCCATACTGCCGAAGCAATAGAGGTGATTGGTAATAGGGACGGTTTTGTGTTAAATATGCGGCCATGATTTCACTGGAGCACGCCAAACGTTCGGATCGGCTGATGCGAGCCACAACCAGCCTGACGGTGTTTGAATTCGAGG
>JANXQE010000456.1 GCA_025356925.1 Limisphaerales bacterium
CCGACGAGGGCGCCAACAGTCGTGACCGTATCTATAACGTGCGGCGCACTTTCTTTGGCTTTCTCTACCAGGTGCTCAAGCCCGACACCAAATTACTCACCGCAATCGCTATTGGAAAAGTAACCCCAGAAAATCCGATGCCTAAACTAAGCGCCATTCGGGTCAGAACGCCTTATTTTACATTTTGACTCCTTTTTTCAAACCCACATTCTTCCCGCAGAAACGCGACCTTTTCCATGGAACCGGCCGACCCTATCACACGGCACCCGCGCAATTTCGCCAATTGCCCGGCCACACTGCCGACGGCTCCGGCGGCTCCGGAGAAAAAAATGGTTTTCCCCGTCCTGATCTCGACCAAATGCAGCCCGGCCCAGGCGGTCATCCCCGTCATGCCCAAGGCGCCCAGGTAGACTGAAAGCGGCTGGATCGCGCGGCTGACCGGATGCAGGGCTTTGGGCATACCAACGAAATATTCCCGCCATCCAAGGTTGGAGGTAACCGCATCCCCCGGCGTAATGCCCTCGGCGCGTGATTCGATGACCTCGCCCACCGCGCCGCCGTCGAGCGGTTTGCCTAACTCAAAACACGGCATATACGATTTCCCGTCGTTCATGCGACCGCGCATGTACGGGTCCACCGACCTGTAGCGATTGCGGACGAGCACCTCCCCGTCGCAGTGGCCCCAACCCTATCTGCGCCAGGATGAAGTTGTCGACGGTCGGCAGTCCGTGAGGGCGCGAAGCTAACCGGATCTCGCGGCTGGTAATTCTCGACATAAAACCAATGGGTCTTAGTTCTGAAGTTGGGCTGATGCTTCCCGCCGCAGATTCGAGCACTGCCTCTTTCGATTCCGTGTCAGAATTACCCGTTAATTCGAGTTGGCCTTGTTCCCAGTCGGAGGTTGACACCTCCTGCGCTGAGCGTCCGTTGATCAGCGACAGTTCTATCGCGCGCTGCCGCACCATTTTACGCGTAACGGTGCCAATGCCTGCGGAATTCTCAGTCAAGGCGCCCTGTTTCAATGGGTTTGTGTTCATATGGCAAGTGGCTTGCGGCGTTTTATTTGGTGGCCTGGGAATGGGCTTCAACAAACCACAGCCACTTATCGATTCCGCGTGAAATTTCGGTGAACAGATCGGCCGTGCCGGCATCATCCAGTTCATCTGCTTCGTTGATTGTGCCGCGGATTTCGTGTCCGAAAGTCGAGAGGGCCCTCGCAACGGCTTCGACGTGGGCCAGTCCATCGCCAATCGTGAGCGGATACTCTTCGAGTCGAGACCGCGCTGCGGCCATGCGTGCGGTCCCCTCGGCGACGCCGCCAAGTTGCACGATGCGTTCGGCGATCATGTCCACGTACGACTCAACGGCTTCATCCACCTTGTCAAAAAGCTCGTGCAAGCCAATGAAGCTCGGGCCTTTCACGTTCCAATGGGCTTGCTTCATCTGCGTCTGCAAATCCACGGCGGACGCCAGCCGCTGGTTCATGAGCGCGTTCAGTTCCGACCGGCGCTTTTCTGAGATATCGTTCTCAGTTTCATACATTTTAGGTGGTTCCGTGGGTGTGGTATTCAAAGTCTTCATATAGGTGATGGTTGTCGTAAGCTCTCCCCTTTTCCTCCAGCTAATCGAGGGCCAGCCTGACGCTCGGCGCTCTAACCTATTCAATCCCGGCTAATTGAGGCGTTTTCGCGTCGGCTGTGGCGATGGTTTGGGGTGCAGACCTATTGCAACTTGCACGACATCTGCCGCCGCACCATGCACTTTGCGGATTGGTCGATAGGCTTGCCCCTCCCCTATAACTCTCCGGACAAACACACCGGTGGCA
The DNA here is from genome assembly GCA_025356925.1 of Limisphaerales bacterium. Taxonomy (GTDB): domain Bacteria; phylum Verrucomicrobiota; class Verrucomicrobiia; order Limisphaerales; family UBA8199; genus JANXQE01. The sequence continues at coordinate 1,826 of JANXQE010000456.1, forward strand.
TGACCTACGGCGGCCATTCCGACAGCATCGTCGTGGATGAAGCTTTCGTGTTACGGATACCGACAAATATAGATCTTTCTGCTGCTGCTCCGCTGCTGTGCGCGGGCATCACCACCTATTCTCCCCTGCTCCACTACAAGGTCGGCAAAGGCCAGAGGGTCGGCATTGTGGGGCTGAGCGGTCTCGGGCACATGGGCGTCAAACTCGCCAAGGCGTTTGGGGCACACGTCGTCGTCGTCACCACTTCGCCGAACAAGGCACAGGACCCCCTCGCGCCTCGGTGCCCACGAGGTTGTTATTTCCAAGAACCAGGAGGAGATGAAGAAACGTCTCAATAGCTTTCATTTCATTCTCGACACCGTCTCCGCGAAGCCGGTCGCGCAAGGCTTGGAACGTTTATCAATGCCACCAACCGGTGCGGCTATGATTAAGCCCGGAGTTTAGGAAGTTGGGAGTCGCTTCGGCAAATTATGGGCCGGAACGTGCGCCGGCGGTGTTGCCCGACGTAGCGCCAAAGCCCGTTGCGGATCCCGCAGAGGCCTGCTGATTCTGTGTTTGCCGCTGGGTCAGCGGATTATTGCGGCCCAAAAAGCTGTTTTGATTGTTATTGTTTTGCAGGCTCATGGTGTTGCGGTTGAACAGGTCCTGCAGGTTTTGAGAGACGTCCTGTGGATCAGCATGCTGCAGCTCGAAATAGCTCACAACTTCCCGTTTGCCCTTGGCCGAATCCAGCTCCGCGACCATTTCCGCGATCTGAGGCATCAAAGTCTTGGAGGCAGTAACGATCACCGAAGAGGTGCGGGGGTCCGGGATAGCGAGGACCTTGCCGGCCTTCTTCATGTGTTCGCTCGTCCCGGAAATGGCAGCGGCGGGGGCTCCGCCCGGGCCACCCCCTCCCGAAAAAAAGAAGGGTACACTGCTATCTTGGCTATTGTTGGAACTCGTTTGATCAGGGAACAGCTCGGAAAGTTGGCCGGCCATTTCCGAAGGGTCCGCGTTGACCAGTCGGAAAACTCTCAGTTCAGAAACGTCGCTAAGTTGCCGATCGATTTTGTCGAGCATATCTTCGATGGTCGCGAGCAAACCAGCCGGGGCGCTGATGACCACGGAATTGGAGCGGTCATCGGCCGCCGCTACCACTCGCGCTGCGGCTGAATTACGTCCCCCGGCCTTCGCCGCGATCGCGCCTTGAGCCATCACGGGCTGGCCCCCTCCGAACGCGCCTTCGCCTGGTCCGCCGCCGAAGTTGGGGCCGCTGTCCGGATCACCTTGGTCAGTCTGGGTGGAGTTTTGCTGAGAAAACAATTGAGTGACGAGGTTCGCGGTGTCCTTGGCATCGGCATAGCGCAGCGGCCGCACTTTGAGCGAGGAGCCACTCGCCATCGCGGTGTCCAGCGCGGTGACGATTTTGAGCATGCGCTTGATATCGGTCCTGGTCGCGACGAGGATGAGCGTATTGGCGCTTTCATTGGCCGAGAGGGTCGCCGTTGTCGGCAGCAACTGTTCGAGATTACGGACCAACTGGGCCGCGGTAGCATAGCGCACGGGAATAATCTGAGTTTGCACTTCATCCGACTTCTCCACCTTGCTCGGGTCAGTGCTAACGACGATCTCCGTGTCAGCGGTCTTCACAGCCTCGATTGAAAAGATGGTCAGAATCCGGCCGCTTCGTTTCACGGCGCAGCCGTTCTTTTTCAGAACCGAGCTGAGCAACTCAATGGCTTCTTCTTTGTTAACGGGCTGTGCGCTCCACACCTGGACCGTGGCTCGAACCTCAATCTGTTTGTTGATAATAAACCCGGCAGCCTCGCTCAAATAATCCAGGACCAGACTCAACGGGGCGCCCTGAAAGTTCATGCGCAGGCCGTCGGCACCATACTCGCCGGTAATCGCGGGGCCGGGAGAGCCAACTGCGGGGGATTGGGACGGAGAAGCTGCCAGAGGCTGGGAGACGGCTCCGGCCGCCGCTGCCACCGCGGCGGTGGCGTCGCCGGCCCGTGCCGTGAACGCGAGATGCGCGAGGCCAATTGAAAGTCTGGCGCACAGAAATATGGTCTTGGATGGTTTCATGGAATCAGTCAGCGATGAGGCTTGTTGCGATGGGTATGCCCGCGTCGACGCACATGAACGTCTGCCAGAACGTCGGTGTACACTTTTGCATCTTCATTCGAGACCCTAGCTCGAACGACGTTAAGGGAAGGTTAAGCGTTTCGATTAGGAGGGACTCAGAACCAGGTGAGAGTCGGCAGATTCCTCGGCTACGCGATACTCACGACACCGAAACAATGTGGTATTTGACAAGTGAACCGCCCAGCCTGCTCGTCCAACGCTGACCCGGTTTCTTCCCCATCAGGTTCTGACCCAGAGGAGATTGAGGCGTAATCACCGTGATCTCTTTGCCCCGGTATTCGATCTCCAGGCCGCCGTTCCTGGGCCCAATGAAATAGACCGAGGGCGTGCGATCGACGGCCAACTCCACTACCGCGGTGAGGTCGATTGGCTCACCCGGTTTGAAATCCCTGGCCGTCAGGGTTTCGTAGAGCTTAATCGAGTCTAAGGTTTCCTTCGCCTGCCGGGCCTGTCCCCCTGCCAGGTAGGCCGCTTCGAGCCCGCGGGTGTCGTATTTGCTTTCCGCCTTGCTGCTCTCGTGCGTGGCCTCCGCATGCGAGGCACGGGCAGCCCTTTCCAACACCCTAAGGCTTTCATTGAGGCTCGCAACGATCTCCTTCAAAAGTTGCCTCTTGGTCATTTGAAACGGACGCTGGATTATAGCTGGGATGACTTCGAAACCGTGGCCGCTCTCACCGAGTGTATTTTGGCCGGTGACCTGGGTTCGTTATAACTAGTTGAGTTTTGCTTTTTGATTCAGTCCCGCAAAACGTGGCACGTGTACCCGCCGGGGTTTTTCACGAGATACTTTTGGTGGTATTCCTCTGCCGGATAGAATTTCGTGGCTGCCGCGATCTCCGTGGTGATCGGCCGACTAAACTTGCCCGACTTGTCCCATCGCGCCCTCACACGCTCCGCAGTCTGTTTCTGCCCTTCGCTGTCGTAGAAAATGGCCGATCGATATTGCGTGCCCACATCGTTGTGCTGGCGGTTGAGCGTCGTCGGATCGTGCATGCGAAAGAAATAGTCCAGCAATGCCTCGTAACTGAGGCGGGCGGGATCGAATACCACCTGAATCGCTTCCGCATGACCAGTGGCTCCGGTGCAAACCTCCTCATACGTCGGGTCCGCGGTGCGGCCGCCGCTGTAGCCCACGGTCGTCTTGAGCACGCCGGGAATCTTCCGAATGATTTCCTCCATACCCCAGAAGCAACCTCCCGCCAGGATAGCCGTTTCATGGGTCGACGCCTGGATCAAGCCCGCCTTCACGAAGGGTTCGAGCTGTTGGCCATATCCGGCCTGGTCCATCTCGCCCACCGGGATGAATTTCAGCGCCGCGGAGTTAATGCAGTAACGCAAACCTTTCTCTCCCGGGCCGTCGTTGAACACGTGGCCGAGGTGGGAATCCGCCATTTTGGAGCGTACCTCTGTCCGCTCGACGCCTAAACCGGAGTCTTTCTTCTCCACGACTTGGGTGCCGTTCGCCGGCTGCGTAAAGCTTGGCCACCCGGTACCCGAATCAAACTTGTCGAGCGAACTGAACAGCGGCTCGCCCGATACCACATCCACGTAAATGCCCGGCTGATGATTGTCCCAATAGGCATTGTGGAACGGCGGTTCCGTGCCGCACTGTTGTGTGACCGCGAATTGCTCGGAGGACAGCTTCTTCCGCAACTGCGCCGCCTCGGGTTTCTTGAAGTCCTTCATAATTACTGCCTCATAATTTGACCTGTCGGTCGGCTGGGCTCGCCCGTGCCGCACCATCGCGACCATGCCTGCCGCCAACAACAGAGCGACCCCAATTCCTGCCATTTTCATCGAGAGCATACGTTTTACCTTATGCAATATAACCGACTTCGCGACGTTCCGCCCCAGAAACTTGTTCTGGCGCTCCGAACACCAGCCGGAGCTCCGACCCGTTATCTTTCCAGCCGGGGGAGTTCCAATAATCCACAGTTAACCCGGCCGGTGCAAAATCTTTCCGCGATCACGGTGGAAAACGCTGTCTGACCTTCGCAACACAGCGCCGCTCAAATGCTTCGTTCGTCGGCATGATCTGGACCTAAAAAGACTGCTTCGCCCCGCGCCCATACCAAAATCCCGCCGCGAAGAGAACGAGCGCGCACGCGGCTGTGAAGTAAATCAGGAAAGGCGAGGGTAACATGAACCATGCGGCGACCGCCGCGGCCGCCGACAATCCTCCGCAAAGATAGCAATAGAATGCGCTGGCCTTGGCGCTTTGAACGCTGTTCTCGAGCAACAGCCGCACCGCCCCCTCGTTGCGCTCAAGTGCGGTCCGGCACACGCTTGAACAAACCACACGGCTCGCGGTCGGAGGTACAATGCAGTTGGGACAAAGCGCCCGCCCGCAGTACATACAGACGGCCACGGCGTCAGTTGTGTTATGGTTGGTGCATTTCATCAAATTACTTCAGGCGTTGAAACGTGGCTCGCCCGGGCTCAACGCAGCCGCTTCGCGCGCAATGTTTCCACGAAGCCAACAAATCCCTCCGCCT
>JANXQE010000649.1 GCA_025356925.1 Limisphaerales bacterium
CCCCAAAGCGATGTCCGAAAGGTCATAGCGCATTGGGAAGATAGCCTCCAAAGGCAAACCGAGAAAAGCTGCCAGCGCTGCAGGACCGTGCCGCCCGTAATCAACGTCGTGGTAGCGGGCGAGATCAAATCTCTGCCCCGAGGGGCCGAAGATGGTGATCGTGAGGAAGTGCTCGGTCCAGACGGGGTCAGCCAAATCGATATTGCCGAGAAGCGCAAGTAGCCTCTGGCCATTGGCCAGCGTGACGTGCGTGCTGGCGAGCCGTCCCGAAAGTGAATTCACCGGCAATTCCTCTACTGGGCGCATGTATGTCTCGTCTGGCAACTCGGCCTCCATGTCATCGGCAAACTCCCACACTCGATACGTGGTCAAATCCGAAGGCATAAGCTCGTCAGCCGCTTTCATCGTATGGCCGAACGGCCAGCGTGAGCGGCCCGAACCAGCCGCCAACGTCGCCGGACTTCAGCGCAACCGGAACGGCTGGTTCGGGTCCGCTCCAGGCTGGGGTTGGGCGTCACAGTTTGATCTCTGGTGTTATGCGAATGCTCACAACGCCGTCTGAAACCCCAACAGGCTGTCCCGGGGCGGCTCCGATGCTCAACTCCTGTGACAGATGAGTAACTCCGTGTGAATCTGTTTGCTCCTGCCTTATCATCAAAACGATCGTTTGGCCTTTGAGGATGGTCTCTTTGCCGTCTGCCATAACCTTTTGGTCTTTGAGAATGAGAGACCTCACCACAAAAATGCGACCATCTTCAGATTCGACGCGGTTGGTGCCACCATTCGCAATCTCGACGACACCCAAATCTGCAACCTTCGCTGTGGGAGGTGAATGCTTGGAACAGCCCGTAAACATTGAGGCGAGCAATCCCACAATAACGAATGATGTGCGACCCTTCATAAAGCGTGCACGCGCCCTAACGGTCGCAATCACCGACTCCGCGCCAGTAGCTTCCAGCATGAAATCTCAACGTTATCGCGGAGTTCGTGTGCATGGCGTTGTTACGCTGTTTTCCTTCATGGCGAGCGAATGCGGTAAAAGCGGCCCGGAAAGTTCGTCCACGCTGGATCGCTGAAATAAAAAGTGCCGCTACTAAGGGCGTTGGTTACAACAGGTGACCATTTCGGTTTGATCAAATCGGCAGAAGCTTCCACAACCACCGAGGCATTGGTTGCCCAAGACACGGTGAAGGCAACCTGGTTGGATTGAACTCCAACGCTGCTTTGGAGAACCTGCGGATTAGACAGCCCCCAGAGGGCTGTTGGAACGCCAGCATTGGTGGCGAAGGCGGCCCAACCGGCTGTTCCCGGCAGATAATAGACGGTTGCAGGGTCATTCCAGAACGAGTTCCACTGAACGGTCGGGGCGTTACCCTTAGAATAGACAGCAGTTAGGCTGGCGCAAGACCAAAAGGCACCCGAACCGATGCTCTTCAGGCCTTCAGGAAGCGTCACCTCGCGCAGACTCGGACAGCCCGCGAAAGCATAATCGGGAATACTGCTGATTGATTGCGGAATAGTTATGTTGGTTAGTCCACACCAAGAAAATGCTCCCTGGCCGTCATAGCCAATGGGTGCACGCTCAATCGAGACGACTCCGTCGGGGATGGTAACGCTACATAAACCAGTGCACGCATTGAAAGCATCGGGCCCGATGTTGGTGACACTGGCTGGGATTTGATACTGGCCGGATCTACCGCTCGTCGGAAACTTAAACAGAGTGGTTTGAAGTTTATCGAACAAAACGCCATCTAAGCTGCTATATGCGGGGTTAGCAGGGTCAACCGTAATGGAGGTGAGGTCCGAAAAATCGTAGAAAGCCACACCGCCTATATTTGTAATGCTGCTTGGAATCTGCACAACCGATGGAATAGTAATAGGCCACCACCCCCACGTCATGTTGTCAGATATGGCGGTAACGGGTAATCCGTTTATGGTCTCGGGAATTGACACATAACCCCCATTCCCCGTGTAAAAGTAGATTGTGACCGTGCCGCCAT
>JANXQE010000664.1 GCA_025356925.1 Limisphaerales bacterium
ATGATGTCGGCATTAGCGACATCTATTGGGGCCAGACCAACGGGTTTACCTTCAATAGCTCTACCGTATACAACGGCACGAGAGCTACTGCCCCGCCGCACTTCGTGTATTTCGGAGTAAACGGGGGAGCCGGTTTTCGGAGTTTTTCCGTCAACCAGCCGTTCACTTATGGCTATTCCAACACCACGGACTTTGCTCCTTTGAGCCTCACTAATAGCGACGGTTCCGTTAACAACATCCAGGCGCCGAGCAACATCGTCAAACAAGCTGTGTTTGTGGGGATCGCTGACCCAACCATCATGTCGTCGGCAGTGACCTTCTACCCCAGCACGAGCATCACCAATCCGATGCAAACGGTTTGCGTTCAATTAGCACTGCAATCCACGAACGTCATTACCGGCATGGTCGAGGCTACCCCGCTTTATTTTTATGACACGCTGGCTTCTGAGACCAATCGCGGGCTGCTGATCAACATTGGCGGCACCGCCCCGCCTCCCTTTGTCACCCAGCGGCCGGCCAATTATCTCCTTTCCCGCATCGACGACGGGCGGTTCGCGGCCGGACGAGCGGGCAATATTGCTCCCGATGCCAGCTTCCTATACAACGGCTTGACGTTTACGAACAGGATAGTGACGGGCGAGTATGCCGGGTATGGCGCGCGAGTTGACAACCTTGCTTCGGAGCCCCCGCCCACCACTCCTGGCACAGTAACCAATTTCCCGGGCCGCGTGCAGGTCTACGCCGATAGTTTGGATATGCGATCCACGCGCATCCGGGGTGAAGGTGAAGTGATCGTGAAAGCCAACCATTTGCTATCGAGCAGCGGGGCAGCGGTGGATTGTGAAAATCTCAGCTACACGCTCGGCTCCACCAATGGGAACCTCAACGTCACGGGTCTGAGCCAACAAAGCGTCATTCGTCTCAAAGGCAATCTTTATGCCTGGAGCGGCCTTTGGACCAACCAAATGACCGTCGTCTATACCAATAACTACACTGTCACAAACACGTTGGATACGAACGGAGTCGTCATCGGTACAAACGCCGTGCAGGCCCCGTTAACGAACGTTGTTGGTATTAACTTGCATACGCTTATCCTCGATGGCACCGGGTTGGCCGCCCGTTTCCCCGTTATCACGTGGGACCTGGTGACCTCAAGCACAAACCTTGTGCTCAGCGACAGCCTGAGCGTGGTTCAATCGTTGTTGCTCAACGGCCAGAGCTTCACTATCAATGGCAGGCTCGCTCTCACCAGCACAACTCTGCAAAACAACACCGGCCAGAGCGTAACGACTGCTCTGAGGGATTGGATCTTCACCAACGCGCCCGGTCTCTTGTTTTTCACCAACAATGGCACGCTCACTGTGCCTAGCGAGGGCCATTTTGGTGACGACCGCCCCATCCCCTATTCGGATTTTGTCAACAGCGGCACCGTGCGCGGTGGAAGTATTGACGTCAAGAGCACGTACATCGAGAACGGCGGGACTTTGTCCTCCACGATCGGTCCCCTCAACCTGGTCGGGAATAGCGGTAAGTTCCAAAGCGGGTCGACTTCTTCCAGTGGTGATCTAGGCCTGGCGTTCACGGACCTCAAATTCTTCGGCCACAGGTTATCATCTGTCGGCGCTCTTAATCTCAACGTTACGGATGCTTTGTCCGACGCCGGACCAAGCTCCGGCAACGTGTTCACGATGCACAACGGATTCAACCTTATGGTTAAGCCGAACGCCGGGGATTTGCTGGGCACCACCTTCCAGGACTCGCCGCCGAATTTTGTCCAAGTGGATCACGCGTGGTCCGTACCAACGATGTCCTCCCGGAGAACAACACAATTTCCACCCGCCAGGTGGCTGCAAACGGGCTGAGCAAGAACCCCATGGACCCGCTTTACCCGGATTTCTGGATGGGCCGCACTAACTTTTACATCGACATCACGGCGCGGGCCACTCAAGCCGGCTACCCGGATTATCGTGCCCGTTACACGGTCCAGATCCGCGCCATACCGGTCACGGAATGGGCCGTGTTCAACCCGGGCCAACATCGGGAAAGTGTCCGGCTGGGACGCGACGTTGCCGATGCCGATCATCAAGGGGTATACGCCTATGTGGGCAGCCTCTATTCCGGAGGATTTACTGCCACTGGCGGGGCCACAACCTCTTTGACCGACGCCAGCACTACCGACTCCAACCATCGGTTGTGGCGCACAACGGGCGGGGGCGTTGCCAAGTACTCCAACTCGGCATCGCAAGCCGCACTTACTTTCAACGGGGATTACCCCGATTCAGAGCCGGATTGGGGCCGCTACGAGGTGTGGGGCAGCTTGCACGATTCCACCGACACGGCCCTCAACAGCAACGCCGAAGACCAGTACGACAACTTCCTGCGCACGATGGACTGGTCACCGGACTGGACCACCCCCTCCTATCGGCCGGTGCCGATTTCGCAGAGCAACCCGCTGTGCGACCCGGACACCCAACTGGCCGGAAACTTGGTCGCTGTTCTCGATCTGGCGGGATACCTGGCGGAGCGGCCAGCGCGAAGCTCCTACGCGATCCAGACCCCTTATTCAGGCGCGTTGCCTATCCCGACCATCGTCGTGACCAACGCGGAAGTCCTCGCCGCCCCGGGCGCGCCCCTGAACCTGACCTTTCCGCCAACCGTTCGCGTCTTCTTCACCGGCGACGTGAACACCAACCTGGCCCCGTTGAAGGTCGAGGGAAACATAGGGTTCGTCCCCCAAGACGCAAACATTCTGGCCATCACCAACTACAACGGCAATCAGCGGATCGTTGCCCCGGCCATTTTTGCCACGAACGAATTTCGGTTGGTCACCCGATCCGATGTGACGCTGGACGCCACCAACCAGGTGTTCGTGGAGCATCAGCGATACGCATTGCTGC
>JANXQE010000675.1 GCA_025356925.1 Limisphaerales bacterium
ATCCTGGATGGGGAAGACCGCGGACCCAAACGGGATGCGGTCTTGTTGAATGCCGCCGCCGCGTTGTTTGTCGCCGGGAGCGTCCGGAGCATGACCGAAGGCTGGGAATTGGCAGCGACCGTCATCGATAGCGGTCGGGCAATACGAAAGCTGAAGGATTTGAGCCGACCCTGACGCCCTACCGTACCTCGCGACGGACTTTGCCCCTGATCTAAATTGAAACAAATGCACGGGAGTCCGGGTATTGTAGAAGGACAAAAGTTCCTATGTATCGAATCATTGGCATCGATGGTCAACAATACGGGCCGATTACGGCCGAGCAGTTGCGGCGTTGGCTGGGCGAGAACCGGGTTAACGCCCAAACGCTGGCCCAGCTCGAGGGAACGCAAGACTGGAAGCCGCTGATCGGGTTTCCTGAGTTCGCTACCGAGCTGAAAGCGCCGCCATCGCTCGCGCCGACACCGCCTGTCGTCACGTCAGCGCACCCCAAAGCCGGGAGCAAGATTGCGGCCGGAATTTGCGGCATTCTGCTGGGCTCGTTGGGCATCCATAAGTTCATTCTTGGGTATACCGGCGCCGGGCTGATCATGCTCCTGGTCACACTGCTGACTTGCTTTATAGCGTCGCCGATCATGCACCTGATTGGCCTCATCGAGGGGATCATTTATCTGACTAAATCCGACGCGGACTTCGTCAAAACCTACGTTGATGGCCGGCGGGAATGGTTCTGAACCTTGACGGGGTTTGGTGATTCGAGTCAAAGTCGGGCCGTGTACAAGATCATTGGAGCGGACGGCAAGGAGTACGGGCCGATCGGCACCGAGTTGCTGCGGCAATGGATTGGTGAAGGTCGGGTCAACGGGCAGACCCGGGTCCTGGAGGAAGGCGCCGCGGAATGGAAAACCATCGCGCAAGTCCCCGCGCTAGAGGCGCTGGTTAATTCAGCTCCGCCACCAACCGCTCCTGGCCCCATCGCGATAGCTCCGGGTCCACGAAACAATCCCTATGCCGTGGCGGGGATGACGCTGGGGATCCTGGCTCTGACTTTGGGGGTATGTTGTTGTTATGGGCTGCCGTTCAGCGTGCCCGGGATCATCTGTTCAAGCATCGCGCTGAGCCAAATAAAAGGCGATCCAGTTTATCAGCAAGGCAAGGGCCAGGCCATAGCCGGGTTGGTCCTTTCCGTACTTAGCATTTTGCTGGGTATCCTGCTCCTGGCCTTGGGCATCGCCCTGACTACACCGGATGTGCTCCGCCGCATACAAAGGCTGTAAATGACTCGGCCCGCAAAATCGCTTTTTTGGATATGCTCCGCTGCGGCTTTGGCAGGGTCAGTTTCAGTGGGAGCGATTCTATTTTGCTTCGATCCCAGCAGTTACAGCTTTTATCCGATCTGCCTGTTTCACAGATTTACTGGCCTGCTCTGCCCAGGCTGCGGCTCGCTGCGCGCCATGCACCAATTGCTTCACGGCAACATCTCGGCAGGGTTTCATTTCAACCCGCTCCTGGTGATTGCCCTGCCGATGTTGGTTTGGTTCGGCGCTGCCTCAACCGTTAGGACACTGAACGGCGAACCGGTTCGGCTGGGGATTGCTGCAAAATGGATGTGGCTGTTTTTGGGAATCGGATTAGCCTTCAGCATTTGGCGAAACCTGCCTGGGAGTCCATTCGCCACGTTGCCCCCCTAACTTTATGAAAACCCGCATTTTCGGGATGTCGCCCCGGCCATCAGAGATATCGTGTATGTTCGCTTCGTTCCCTTTTGTTCGACGAAATGGAGACGGTTAAAATATTCCAAGACCTGAGCGAGCGCTTACGACCAGGAGGTGCCAGGATGCGAGCAAAGTTGGTTGGACTTCGCGAAAAGCAACGTGGCCTATTGGCTCGAGCGCGGGCTGCCGCGCTCCAAAGCGGTGCTGGGCGTTCCCTTTTACGGGTATGGATTTGGGCAAGCCTTCCTGAAAAGAGATTACTCCTATTCAGCCATCCTCGCCGAATACCCTGGCGCCGAGAGGGTCGACCAGGTGGGAAACACGATCTGGTATAACGGAATTCCCACTATCAAGGAAAAGGCCAGGTATGTCGTCGACCAGGGGCTTGGCGGTGTTATGATCTGGTCGCTCGATTACGACGTGAAAGGCGAGCGGTCCCTGCTCGCGGCGCTCCACAAAACGTTGTCCAACCCTGCTGCAGCACACCCGGCCACGAAGTGAACCCGGTGTGGTTAGGTGGCCGAGGTGAGCACCGAAGGCTCAAACTGGTGCTCGCCTCTCCTCTCTAAGCGTGGCACATTGGCGCATGCCATATCGTCCGCAGAAGTCCAAAAAGTCCGCTCCCAAACCGGGAGGGCTCGAAAGCGGCCAGTTCCGCGCCAACCAACTTGCGGATCAACGTCGCAGGGAAATGGCCACACGCTCCACGTTGTCCAGGCTCCGCAACCGGAAATCAGACTTGAAGTGAGCTCCGTCTCAGCCCTCGCCAAGCGGTTCGTGGTCGGCCGAGGCTGAGCTCAAGAGACCCTCCGCTGAGCTCCTGCGCAACGCGGGGCATCAGGCAGCCGTCAGTCCGAGTGACGACGCCACTGTGTTGTCGACTTTCGGTTTGCCGTCCACGTAGCTGCGATTCAAACCGAAGCCCTCATCCCAGCCCCAAACCGCCCAGCCAATCTGATTTTCTGAAAGCACCTGGCCAAAATCGCGGA
>JANXQE010000687.1 GCA_025356925.1 Limisphaerales bacterium
GTTCTGCACTTTTGCCAACGCGCTTCTGCTCGGCCACTAGCGAACTTCCTTTTCATGGCTGGTGAATACGTTAGCCCGGAGGCGGCGATCTGTCGATGACACCCGCTTCCGCCGAACGGTGCGAATCAGTGAACCCGCGCCACTGGCGCTGAACCTGAAATCGATGCGCAATCGCGGGTTTCACTGCATTCGCTTGTTAAGCACAATGGACATTTTGCGTCCCTCGTAGTAAACCGCAATTCCTAATGCTGGGAACAGGCACACCACGGCTATGGCTCCCGCTGCAAGCCAAATATCCTTAACTCCCTTGACGTCCTGCCACGCCGACAGAGAAAATGCCTGCGTTCCCATCCAACAAACGGCAAAGGACATGAAAACCGCCGCGTTGGCAAATATGGGGCTCACAGTCAGCATCCCGTATGAAATGCGCTTCCGACTTGCGAGGCCATACCGGCAGACGAGCGCTGCGAGCACCATGGTCGCACATGCCGCTGTAGCGGGGTATAGACACACGATTGGTCTGATGGATCCGTGCATCTGCTTAACGTTTCCCGTCAGCGACTCCGCGCCAGTGACCAAGGATTTGCAAAACCAGCACCGTCGCGGAGTTCGCTGCGGCGGAATTGGTTCGGCCATTTATTCCTAGCTCGCATCGATGCCTCTGCCAGCGGCGCCTTGGGTTAAGGTGTCATTTGGAAACCGATTGTGACGCAAGAGCTCCAAGCACCAGTCCGAGCAATAGTAGAAATGAGATACATAATACCAGGCAACCACCATTCGGTCTCGGGGAGGACGTGGAGCGAGTTCTGACGTGGTGTCCGCTGAACAGTAACGGATCTTGCCGTCGAAGCTCAGCAAAGAACCGATTCATGAACTGATCGATTGGCTCACCTGTTCCCCGTGATCCAATTGCTTTAAGCAGATTTTTAACTTTCTTTTCCGAAACCCTTTTGCAGCCGTGGAATTCGCGCCATTCGTCCACGTCATCCACAATGACAGACACATCCATCTCAAAGTCTTCTCTTTGGTCCTTGAACTCATACCAGTCGGACTCAAGTTCTGGATGTTCTTCAAGCCATTGGTCAATAAGCTGACTGGCCTGGGCCTTCATCAACGGCGACGGCAAGCTCCGCCCGAGCTTGTGGGCCCACCATTTAAGCCTGTCTCGCTGCTTTTCCGTTGCGGGAATCTTTGATTTGTGGTCTTCCCATGGGGTGTTGTTTTCCGGGTCGTCGAGCAATTTCTCAATCGTCTCAGACGCATTACCCTTAGTCGTAAGGCCGTGACTTGCACCCAAGAAGAACGTCAACACTTCGTTTTGCGCGGGAGAAGGCGGCTCGTTGAGCCGCACCTGTTCTTGGCACAATGCTCCTGCAGGAGAAGGCCAAGACCAGCATTTCGGCCACTCAGGGTCATCAAATGGGGAGCGTGATGAGTCGGCGAATAGCGACTCCAATTTTTCGCGAAGCTTGTTCCCCCAATAGTAATTTCGTAGCAGTTCGACATTTCCTGGCCAGCCAAGTTCGATGATGCGTTGCCGCAACGCCGGGCTTAAGGGGACCTTTTCTGATTCCAAATCAACGATCTCAAACTCCTCGATCCGCTTGGCGATGACTTGCGTTCCTTTCCAGAGCTTGTCGATGGATTGCGCCTGATACCAGGGGCCGTCCTTTTCATCAGCGACCTCCGTTTCAGGCGGCAGCCATTTCAGTGCAACCCACTCTCGAAGAAGCTTCCAGTCGAGAGGTCCCCACGGTCCGGAGTCAGCTTTAAGCCAGAACCTTGATGTCTTTTTCCCGCTCATACGGAGGTTCGTGCGAAGTAATAGGCCGAACGGTCCCTCTCAGCGACCCGGCGCAGCTGCCTCTCAGTATGACACCGAAGCCGCATCGCCGGGCTCGCTGGAGTTGGCGTGTTAGGCGGCATGTTGGCCCTCCTTCTCCGTGCTCCTCAAGTCGCGGTAAAACGTGAGTGCATTTCGATCCATGTCGTAGAGGGCGAACTCACGCGTCCCCCAGGGGGTATCGCGGATGCCGTTGGCACTGCACTCCACGCCGCGTTCCCGGTATTCGTTGAAGAGTGCGTCCGGGTCCTCCACAAGAAACCGCAGCCGAATCGTGCCCATCTCGTGCTCGAACTGAAACTGCATGTGCAGCTCCACTGCGTCGCGCCGAAACCCAACGTAATTCGGTGGATCGGCTTTGTCCCCAAACGCGAGTTGAAAGCCAAGTCGCCGGGTGTAGAACTCGATGGCGCGTTTGATGTCGCGTGTGCCTAAAATCGGGTGCGTCATTTTGAACATAGGAGGATTCAACTATGTAAGCGCATGCGCGTAGCGCCGCCTAACCGAAACAGGTCAGTGGTCGGAGCCAGCCGCCGTTGACCCTTGATTTGTTTCCGGGCGAACCGGCTGGCTCCGGTCCACTGCACCGTCGGGTGTGCGCCTGACATGGGCGTGAACTGATGGGGTGAAAGTCCCCTGTGCGGGAATGCAGTCAGGCTGGCCCTCATAACGGGGGTCAGCTTGGCCCAAAGCACTAGACCGAAGCAACTGCGGAGTCG
>JANXQE010000715.1 GCA_025356925.1 Limisphaerales bacterium
CAGGAGGACCAGGCCCTTCAGACCGAATTGCTCGCGGACCCGAAAGAGCGTGCTGAGCACGTCATGCTCGTCGACCTGGCGCGCAACGACCTGGGACGGGTGTGTGATTTTGGTTCGGTTGAGGTCAAACAACTCATGATCATCGAGCGTTACAGCCATGTGATGCACATTGTTTCACAGGTCCAGGGCTGCCTTTCGCAAGGCCGCACTCCCTATGATTTGATGCGCGCCACTTTTCCGGCGGGCACCCTCAGCGGGGCACCCAAAATCCGCGCGATGCAGATCATTTCGGAACTGGAACAAACGGCGCGGGGACCGTATGGGGGGTGTGTCGGGTATTTTTCTTTCAACGGCAACCTGGATTGTTGCATCACGATTCGCACCGCCTTGCTCAAAGGCGGCCGAGCGTACGTCCAGGCCGGTGGCGGCTGGGTGACCGATTCGACCCCCGAGGGGGAGTATCAGGAAACGATGAACAAAGCCCAGGCGATGCTCAAGGCCGTCGCGTTGGCTGAAGGGTTCACCAAAGCTGCGCCGACGAGCGCGTAGCGCAGATTTTAATCTGCCGTATCGCAGGTTCGCAACCTGCAGACGCGCCGAAACGCCAGCGAACTCTGACCTCGGAACCGAGCCTCGTGCCGTGCGCTTGCCGATCGAAAATCGGCGACCAGCCTCGAAAGCTTTTTTGGGTACACAGATTCAAACCTGCGATAAGTTCTGACCTAATTGGATGCCGGACCGACTGCCAATCTACGAGATTGAAGAAGCGATTCTCGCTAGTGTCCGAGAACACCGGCGCGTGATCATCTCCGCGCCGACCGGCTCCGGCAAGTCCACTCAAGTACCACAGATGCTCCTGGACCACGGCCTGTTAGGCAAAGGCCAGGTGATCGTGCTCCAGCCGCGCCGCCTGGCCACGCGGTTGCTAGCGACGCGCGTCGCCTGGGAGCGCAAAACCAATCTCGGCCGCGAGGTCGGTTATCAGATTCGGTTTGAAAATGTCACCGGTCCTGAAACTCGCATTCGCTTCGTTACGGAGGGGGTGCTGCTTCGCCAAATGGTCCAGGACTCAACGTTGCCGAAGATCTCGGCACTTATCTTCGATGAATTTCATGAACGGCATCTTTATGGCGATATTACTTTGGCCCGGGCTCTGGATTTGCAGGAGGCAGGCCGGCCGGATCTCAAGATTTTGGTCATGTCGGCTACGTTGGACGCGGCGCGCTTGGAAGAATATCTCCAGCCTTGCCGCGTCCTCGAGTCACACGGCCGGACGTTTCCCGTAGAGATTAAGTTTGCTGTCTCTCCCAGTTATCTGGATAAACGTTCCGTTTGGGAGCAAGCCGCCGGTGCGTTCAGCGACTTCGTCAATTCGGGGAGTCCGGGGGATGTGCTGGTCTTCATGCCGGGTGGTTTCGAGATTTCCCAGACCATCCAAGCCATCCAACGCTGCAACGAATCGCGCGGTTTTATCCTGCTGCCTCTGCACGGAGAACTGCCGCCAGCGGACCAGGATGCCGCGGTCGCTCGCTACGATAAACGCAAAGTGGTCGTCGCGACGAACGTGGCCGAAACGTCCCTGACCATTGATGGCATCCGGTGCGTGATCGACAGCGGCCTGGCGCGGATGCCGCGGTTCGATCCCCAGCGAGGTATCAATACGTTGCTCGTTGAAAAAATCAGCCGCGCGGCCGCCGATCAACGGACCGGACGG
>JANXQE010000734.1 GCA_025356925.1 Limisphaerales bacterium
CACCGAGACCGAGATGAAGGAAAAGAAAGCCCGAGTCGAAGATGCCATGCACGCAACACGCGCGGCCGTTGAAGAAGGCATCGTGCCGGGCGGGGGCGTTGCGTTGCTGCGGTGCCTGGCAGCGATGGATACCGTCAAGCCGGAGAACGACGACGAACGCATCGGCGTCGATATCGTCAAGCGCGCCGTCGAGTATCCGACGCGCGTATTGGCCGATAATGCCGGTGTGGAAGGCTCGGTGGTGGTGCAGGAAGTCAAGAGGCGCAAAGGCAATGAAGGCTACAACGTCTCGACTGGCGTCTATGAGGACCTGGTCAAGGCGGGCGTAGTCGATCCGAAGAAGGTCACGCGCGCAGCGTTGCAGAACGCGGCGTCGATTGCTGGCTTGTTGCTGACAACCGAATGCCTAGTCACCGAGATCCCGAAAGAAAAACCATCCGGTTCACCTCCCAATGGACCGGGAGGCATGGATTATTGAGCACGTTCCGTCGAAGAATAAAAAAGCTAAGCCGAATCACCATTTTATTTAGCGAGCGTGCGAACAATCGATGCTTTGACAAATTCAGAAAATATGAACCCTAACTTAGTCAAACAAGCCGGTGACACAGTCCTGAATCCCCACGTCCTGATCAACATGGTTTCTCAACGTGTCCGGCAGCTAAACTCCGGCCATGGAGGCAGGTGCAGGCCACTCGTGGCGGATCATGCCAAGGATGGTGTGGCGGATATTGCCTTGCGTGAAATCATCGAGGACAAAATGAGCTTTGAGATGCCCGAGGTCCTGGCACTCACTCGTCCGACGGGAAAGAATCGCCGTCGACCTCAGCACTGGACAAAGACTTAAACCAAAGCAAGGAACCTCTATGCGACGCCCCAAGGGAATTAAAACCAGGAAGTCGGTGTCTAAACGGTTCAAGATCACCGCGAGCGGAAAAGTACTGTTTCACGGAGCCGGTCGGCGCCATTTGCTTCAAGGAAAAAGCCCCAAACGCCGCCGATCGTTGCGCAAAGGGTCGGTCCTCGCACCAACCGACGTTTACCGCATCACCCAGAATCTACCGTTCAGTCATTGAACGATTTCACCGCTTATGTACAGCGAACGACCCAGTCCGCGGAAGGAATATCGCCAAAAGGAAAGCCAGCGAGTCAATGCTTCTGCAACGCTCGCGGAGCAGTTTCGAGAGTTGACTGCGCTGACTGTTGATCTGACCTATTTCAGTCGAGGAAGTTTCACCAGGAACAGCGAAATCAAATACACCGTCAATCTGGCTCACGCCAAGTCGCTCTTCCGTTTCAACTGTCCTAACGACCAGTGCGTCGGTGGAGATTTTGATTTGAGTGCGGAGCTCGCCAAAGCGGTGGGGAAGCACCAAACCAACCTAACGGGCGAAGTGATCTGCCAAGGGTGGCGCAGCCAGACTGAAATCGGCCAGGAGCGTTGCCTCAATACTCTACGGTTTAAACTGAGCGCTGCCTATGCGCAACAGGAGGCGCCCGCCTAAACCGTGACAAGCGAATGCCTCGTCACCGAGATATTGAGGAAAGAGGAATCCGCCCTTTGGCGCGGGCCTGGGCTGGCATTTCCAACAACTCGCGGATGAAAGTTACCAGTCTGTCTTTTGGCTCGGGCGGCTTGGCTGGAAGCAGCTCGAGCGCCCCATCACTCAGCGTGAGTTTTCAAACTTTTATATGGGATTTCAGAACGTGGACGAGCTGCCGCCGGATGGGCTTCCAGGCTTCACCAGCTTTCTCGATGAGGGGCTCACGGCGGACGCCTTCAGCGAAAACCCGGGGCGTGCCCACAAGCTACTGCTGATGTTCAAGACGAACATGAGGTGACGAGGACAGGGGCCTGTCGCAGGGCCAGATTTTCCATAGCCAGTTCGTGCTGAGGTCGGAGTAAGGATAATGAGTAGATCAGAACCATCCGAAGAACTTCAAACATGCCGCCACAGCTTGCTCCCAAATCGCTGCCCAATCAATGATTTCGATTCTCGACGGAATTTCTGCCACCCACAGGGCGTCAGCCGTCGTCAATTACACCGCTGGATTACGTCGTTCAATGCAGGAGGTCTACAACAACTTTTGCACCCTCCACGTCGCCCCTTTTGCCGCAGGCGAATCATTTCGGTGGCCGACTACAATGAAAAGGTTTTCCCCCTGGTTGTACTACCAAAAAACTCGGCCGGGGCCAGCCGGAGGGTTGAG
>JANXQE010000743.1 GCA_025356925.1 Limisphaerales bacterium
GCCAGAGTTCTGCGACCCCTCCGGGGTCGATAGGAGATTTGGGACCGGGATCCGGGGGTGTCGTTACGCTCGACCCCCGGCTACTTTCTGGCAAGCCTCCGGCTTGCGCGCGCCAAACCAGATCGGAAAAGAGAGAGGTTGAGTGTGGGGTGGCATTTTACCCAAGGCGGCGACTCCTCCCTCTCGTAGGTCACTGACAGTCGTCAGCTTGGGCTCAATCCCAGGAAACGGTCGTAGGCTTCGGTCCACGCGCTGGCGTGCGGGTGGATGGTGTGCACCTTGAAAGATTGATTCACGAGTTCGCGCGCGTGGTCCACGGAAGGGATATGGCCCAGAGCCAAGGCTTGCACCACAACGTTGCCCAGCGCGGCAGTCTCAGCCGGAACCACCACCACGGGCACCTGGAGAGCATTGGCCAGAAAATGGTTTAAAAGGATATTGGAACGGCCGCCCAGAACGTAGAGCCGGCTGAGGCTGTTGCAGGTGATGTATTCGAGCTCCAACAACCCTTTGCGATACTGCAGGGCCAGGCTTTCGAGAATACACCGTAGAATCGATCCCGGTTTGCGGGGCGCTTCCTGGCCGGTCTCGCGGCAGAAGCCCTGAATGGACTGCGGCATATCGGCCGCGGTCGAGAAGCGGGGATCGGCGGGATCGATAAAGGCCTCGAACGGCGTCGACGAAGTGGCCAGGTGCATCAAAACCTCCGTGTCCAAAGCGCGGTCCTGTTGTGACCAGGCGCGGCGGCATTCCTCGACCAGCTTGAGGCCAACCCAGCTCTTATAAAAGCCGACGGAGTCGCCATAACTCTTCAGGTTGGAGTAGCTCATTTCGCGGCTGACCTCGTTAATGAACAGGGTCTCCATTCTTGTCCCCAGAAGCGTCGAATCGCCGGGCAAGAGAAAAGCCCAATTGCTTGTGTCAGCCACCGTCAGGGCAGCCAGTGACGCCGCAAGTTTATGCGAACAGGTGGCGATGACCCGCGCATCTTCCAAACCGGCTTGACGGGCGACGTCCGGACGGACCGAGCCCAGGACGGTGCCGGCCGGAACCACGGGTGGCAAGAGGCGGGCGGGCACACCACTCGCCGTCAGCAATCGATCGGACCACGATTTGGCAACCGAGTTATAGAGCTGCGTTTGGTTGGCTTGAGATACCTCGACGCGCGGCACGCCCGAAAAGAGATAGTTGAACCCATCCGCCAGGGGCAGTGCGTGGCTGGCTCGTTTGAGCCGCCGCGCGGGTTCCGCTGCCAATTGGCAAATCATGCCCCCCGCCGAAGGCTGGAGGCCGGTCTCGGCGTAGAGCTCTTCGCGGGGAATCCTGGAAAGCACTTTGTTGAATTCCGCCGTTGCTGCCGCCTCGTTTGGCCGGTTCGCTGGCGCCAGCAGCGAGCCATCGCTCGAAAACAGCAAGGCCTCGTTCAGCGAAGAATGGAAACTGATGCCGCGGACCGGTTCCTCGTGGGCGACGATGCTGCGCACTGCTGTCAGAACTTGCTGGTAGATTCTCGAGACGTCCCACTGGATCGTGCCGTCCTGGCAATTGGTTAGGTCCTCGAACTCGCCGGCTTCGCTGACCGTCAGCCCCTCTTTTTGCAGAGCACCCAGCAAAATGCGGCCCTTCCTGGCACCTAACTCGCACGCAACGTATAGGTCACTCATAAAGATCTACTGCTACGCAGAAGTCATGCCTTCTGGTCCCTTCGTGCTTTTTTTCAGATGAAGATTCAAGGGCCGCACACGGCTGGTTTCGCGTAGAGATGGCAAACATGCGGCAGACAGCTCGATCACCGTTTAGCAACTCGCGGGCCAGAGCTTGGATAGATCCGCGACCAAGCCGTGTGCAAGGCAAGCCGATTCATCCATCTCGAGGGTCGCGGCGGTCCTGGGTTAAGCGGTTACCTTCTCGCGACGCTCCCGTGTCCCAAAACGGAACAGGGCGGTGTGCCATTACTGGCAGCACTGCAAATTTTCCTTTACGGCCAGGGTGCCCGGGGGTATTGTTAAGCAGATTCCCGGTTGCACGGGGGCGTGAAAATCCAAGTTAGTGAGACGTGTGCTATGAAAACTAAATCGACAATGCCTTCGGCAGGGGCTCCTGCCACACCCAGACCGGGTACCGGACCTCATGGAGGTTTCACTCTAATCGAATTGCTCGTGGTGATCGCGATCATCGCCATTCTTGCAGCCATGCTGCTCCCTGCGCTTTCCAAAGCCAAAGCCAAAGCGCAGCAAACCCAGTGTTTGAACAACGCCCGGCAACTTTCCCTGGCGTTTAACACCTATACGTTGGATTTTAACGACCTTTACCCGCCGAACCCGGACGACGGCACGACGACCGCGGGCTACATTTGGTGCGCCGGTCAAGGCGGAATTGGCGGAGCTGATGAATTCGATCCGGACATGCTTCGCGACGCAACACGAACGCTGGTGGCCCCTTACATCGCCAACAACGTGGGTATTTTCCACTGCCCAGCCGATACGCGGAAGCCGGGACTCTATGATGGTGGTGGCCTTTATCCTACCTCAGCTCTCAAAGGGCAGAAGGTTAATGTAGCCCGTAGTGTGTCGATGAGCCAAGCCGTCGGAACCGTTGACCCTGGTTTTGCTGGCGGTGGTGCGCACACCGGTGCGCCAAGGCAAGCGACCAACGGCCCTTGGCTGACGGGCAGCCATGGCGTGAACAACGCCGCGACGGGCCCGTACGCAACGTTTGGTAAAGCGAGTTCCTTTCGAGGAACCAGCCCGGCACAGGTTTTCATGATGTGTGATGAGAGCCAATGGAGTATCAACGATGCCGGACTGGCGACTTCTGCAAACATCGCGGCACCGGTATTCATCGATTTTCCATCGACCGCTCACAATAACGGTTGCAGCTTCTCATTCTGTGATGGTCATGCCGAACTTCACAAGTGGAAAGGGGGCGCAATCGTTCTGAACGGGCCGGCAAGCCAGCACACTGCTACTTCGGTCCTTGATCTAAACGATTTCAACTGGCTCG
>JANXQE010000050.1 GCA_025356925.1 Limisphaerales bacterium
CGCACAGAAGAACAACGTGATCTTCGAGAAGGCATGATTGGCGATATGGATCAGGCCGCCTTCGATGCCCGCCGGGGTCAGCAGAGCGACCCCCAAAATGATGTAGGAAAGCTGGCTGACTGTGGAATACGCCAGGCGCGCTTTAAGATTGTCTTTGCTCAAGGCGATGATCGAACCGGCGATAATTGTGAAGGAGACGAAATAAGCGGTCGGCAGACCAAGATTGAGCGCGTGCATCAAATCCACGCCAAAGACGTAGAGCATTACGCGGACGGTGGAGAACACCCCGACCTTTACCACCGCCACGGCATGGAGCAGGGCGCTGACGGGGGTGGGCGCGACCATCGCGCTGGGCAGCCAACTGTGAAACGGCATCACGCCGTTTTTGGCGAACCCGAGGATGCAGCAGGCGTAGAGCGCCGTAATCAGGCCGTGATGGACGTTCGGCGGGATGATCCCGGTGCGGATGTTGGTGGCGAAATCCAAGGTGCCGCTCAAGACATAGATCAGGACCATGGCCGGAAAGATCAAGCCCTTCGCGGTCGCGGTTAGGTAGGCGATGTATTTTCTGCCACCCTCGTAGCTTTCTTCGTCCTGATGATGGGCCACGAGCGGGTAGGTGCAGATGTTGACGATCTCATAGAAAAGATAGAGCGTCAGCAAATTGTCCGAGAAGGCGCACCCGATCGCTCCGAACAAGGCCAGTGCGAAGCAGGTGTTGAAGCGTGTCTGAGCATGCTCCTCAAGCCCGCGCATATAGCCCGCCGAATAAATCACGGTGATCATCCAGAGGAACGAAGCCGAGACCGCAAACACCATTGAAAGTGCGTCCGCGCGAAGCGAAATGCTCAGGCCGGGCAGGAGCTGGAACAGAGTGTAGTGGAACCGTTTTCCGTCGAGCACAGCCGGAACCATGGAAACGACCGTTACGAACAAGGTGGCCGCCGCGAGAAAGGAAATGGTCTCACGCAGGTTGGGCCGTTTGCCATTAGCCATGACCAGACCGGCACCAATGAGCGGCGCCAGAACGGCAATTAAGAGTCGAATGTCAGTGATGCTTTCCATCTAGCCCTTCAGTTCGGACAGTTCCTGGGTGGTGACGGAGCGGAAATTCCGGTAAACCGCGATGATGATGCTCAGGGCAATGGCCACTTCAGCCGCCGCCAGCCCCATGATAAAGAGCACGAAAATTTGGCCGACCGTCTGGTCCGGCGCGGTAAAGCGATTAAAGGCCATCAAGTTGAGAGACGCGGCCGAGAAGATCAGTTCGCCGGAGATCAGCATGCCGATCAGCGTGCGGCGACGGAGCAAACCATAAATGCCCATCGCCAAAAGAAACGCGGCCGCAATCAGGTAAATGGCCAATTGATCGTAAATCGGAGCGGGGTTCATGTCAGGTCGCCAGGATATCCAAGCAGGCTGGAGGCCGCCCGCCGTGTAGCGCAGGTTTTGAACCTGCTGTATCGCCGACTTGTGGTCGGCAGGGGCAGGGGATGGCCTTGGATCTCAGGGCTAGCTTAGTTAGCCCTCGCAGAATAGAATTCTGCGATACAGCAGGTTCAAAACTTGAGCTACATTTTTGGAGGTTTGCAGCCATATAAATGCTCCGACTAAGGTCTCGTCCTCCCGCTGCGGGCGATGGCCAGGGCTCCCAGGATCGCAACCAGCAGGGCCAGCGAGATTAACTCGAACGCCAGGCTGTAGGTGGTGAGCAACGCTCGGCCGATTGCCGCGATGGAACCATCACTAAGCAGGTCCGTCGGTGGCATCCAGGGGCCATGCACGCCCAGCCAGACGAGCCCGGAGAAAATCGCCGCGGCGATGAGCAAGGCCAAGCCCCCCCAGCCAAGTGTCGCGCCGCTTTTCTCCGTGCGCGCGGGCTCATCCGGTTCCGCCAGCATCACGGCAAAAACAATCGTCACGCAGACTGCGCCCACGTAAATCAGGATTTCCATCAAGGCCAGGAAAGGACTATGCAGGAAATAATAGAGACCAGCCAAACCGATGCAGCAGATGGCCAGGCCGCAAACACTCCGGATCAGCCGCGTGGTGAAAACGGCGATGCTGGCGCCGATCGCCATGGTCACCAGGCACAGCACAAAAATTGCATTAGTAATGAGGTTCGACGCGGGAAACGAGGTCATTTGGCCTCCAAACGGGGTTCCAATGGTTTCGAAATCGCGCTGGTCGGTTGCGCAGGTGCGGGAGTTCCGGCGGGCGGAGCCGGTTTGGCTAGCTCTGCGGTTGGAAGGCTCGGGGTCGTAGCGGAGCCGGCCGCGGCGACGGATTGCTCGGCCGTCAAGCCCTGCTTTTCCAGCCGTTCGAACAGTTCCATGATGAAATCCTCTTTGCGCGTCCCGGCCAGGTTGTACTCCCTCGAGAAACGAATCGCCCCGTCCCGGCAAGCCTCCACGCAAGAGCCGCACAGGCTGCACTTGGTGAAATCCAGCCGGTAGGAAGTCACGGTTTTGCGCCGGGCGCCCTCTGGCTTGATGCCTTCCACGGTGATGCAATCACTCGGGCAGGCCTTTTCGCAAAGCTTGCAGACAAAACACTTCGGCTGGCCCGTGGCCGAATCGCGCACGAGCTCGATGTGCCCGCGGAACCGCGGCGACATTTTGAGACTCTGGTGCGGATACCGTAGCGTGATGGTCGGCTTGAAGAACTCGCCGATCGTGATGCGCATCCCGATAAACAGGCTCTTCAAACCGGAATAGACCTCTGCGAAGATGCTTTTCATGCTGGCATGATCTTGAGGAGCGCGCTCGAGAGCAGCAGCGTCAGGAGCGAAACCGGAATCAGGATTTTCCAGGAAAGATTCAACAGCCCGTAGAACTGCGTGCGGGGAAACGTCCAGCGCACCCAAACCACGGAGAACACCAGGAAATACATCTTCGCGAGAAACCAGAAGACGCTCGGCAACGCGCCGAACGGGCTTTGCCAGCCACCCAGAAAGAGGACCGTGGCCAGGCTGCAGCCCAGCAGGATGTTGGCGTATTCCGCCATGAAGAATACGCCGAAACCCATTCCGGAGTATTCGGTGTAGGCCCCCGCGACCAACTCGCTCTCCGCCTCGGCCATGTCGAACGGAGCACGATTGGTTTCGGCCAGCATACAGATGTAGAAAATCAAGAACGTGAGAGGCATGAGCGGATTGACCCACACGCGGAAGAGGTTCCAATGCCAAAAACCGCCGGACTGGCCGCGAACGATCTCGTTC
>JANXQE010000813.1 GCA_025356925.1 Limisphaerales bacterium
CAGAAATTCAAGAGCACGCCTGGAAAGCAGGATGGCCTCTATTGGGCATCGGCTGAGAACGAACCGGCCAGCCCATTCGGGCCTTTGGTGGCGGAAGCTCATGCCGAGGGTTATGTCAGGAATAATGGTACGGCCCCGCAGCCGTTTCACGGCTATTGCTTCAGAATTCTGACCCAGCAAGGCGAGGCTGCGCCCAGCGGGAGAATGAATTACATGAGCGAAGGTATTTTGGCGGGGGGATTCGCGCTGGTGGCTTATCCGGAGCTTTGGGACCAGTCGGGCATCATGACCTTCATCGTCAATCAGGGCGGTAAGGTTTTTGAGCGAAACCTTGGGGAAGCGACTTGCCAGATTGCTGAGGCGATGAAGGAATCCAACCCCGACACCGAATGGACGCTGGTGCCGGATGAGGAAGTATTGAGCGCGGTGTCCGAGAAATGATGTCGGCTATCGCCGCTCAGTTCGCCACGCCGCTTCGCCCTTTTTCTCGTAATGTTCGAAAGCTTTGACCAAGCCGGTGAGCACTTCAGCGATTCCGGCGCTCTGGCTGTAATCACGAAAGTTGCGAAACCTTTTCCATTCACTTACCACGAATTGACCGCCGTTGTAGTGGTCCTAAAAGCCTATGTGGAAAAAGGGCTCGCCGCTCATCGAAAAGTCGCGTGAATGCGCACCGTTCGAGTTTTCTGACAGTACGGGGGCTACCAAGCTATGCCCGCAACCGGCACGCTTCGCCAGTCCCGTAAACAGATTGGTTTCGCTTGCCAGGGCGCTTCTGCAGGAGTTGGTTGGGGCCCACCGAGCGGAGCTTCGCTTGACACAAGCTCAGATGCTTTCGCCATCCTCGACAAACCACCGGCTTCACTTCCGATGCCTTTTGCGCGGCAAGCTCCGCAACCTTTTGCAGCACTCGACATTGCCCTGAAACTCGCACTCCAATTCAGCGTTTCAGACGGGCAGGTGCGGTGCCAACACCCAAGGACCGGTAATCGTTGCCGCGCGCAGGGTGACGATCCTTGTCGCACGATGAAAGGACAGTGTTAACTTAAACGTATGCAAGCAGAGCGGACGTCAGTCTGGGCTGAACTTTTTGGGTTTAGCTACGAGGAAGCTAGTGAAGCATGAGATCGTCGAGCACTTTCTTTCGGCGCCGCGGCCATGGGTGTGCGAAAATAGAAATTCGCCACCCACAAGCTGGCCGTCCCGACACTATCCCGGTCCCACAACGGTGTTTCCGGTTAAACCGGAATTTGCCCAAAAAATCATGACACTAAACTTCTTCCGCCTTGGGAGTGCAACAACCCAAAGCCCGATATCCCTCCCGGCGAGCTTCATGCAACGAGGCCTCCGGTGGTGGAGTTCCCTCGCATGGATTTTGGCGCTGTTGATGCGCCCAATAGCGGTGGAAGCCCAGTACGCCTACGCGATCACGAACAGCACGGTCACCATCACGCACTACACCGGCCCGGGCGGGGCGGTGACCATTCCGGCCACCATCGCGGGGCTGCCGGTCACCAGCATCGGGATGGAGGCGTTCTTTTACGCCACCAGCCTGACCAACGTCACGGTCCCCGACAGCGTTTCGAGCATTGGCGTTGGGGCCTTCAGCGATTGCACCAGCCTGACCAGCGTTACGTTGGGCAACAGCGTCACCAATATCGGAGATACGGCGTTCTTTAGCTGCATCAGCCTTGCCGGCCTGGCGATCCCCAACAGCGTTATGAACATAGGATTCGAAGCGTTCTATGCCTGCAGCAGCTTGACCAGCGTCACGATCCCGAGCAGCGTTACCACCATCGGAAGCGAGGCGTTCGGTTGGTGCACCAGGCTGACTAGCGTGACGATTCCCATGAGCCTCACCAGCATCAGTGACGACGCATTTGACTCCTGCGCCAACCTGAGCGTAATCACGGTGGATACCCTCAACCCATTCTACAGCAGTCTGGCTGGGGTCTTGTTCAACAAGAGTCAAACTACGCTCATCCAATGTCCAGCGGCCAAAGCCGGAACGTACGCGGTCCCCAACGGCGTTACCAGCATCGCAGCCTCCACGTTCCATAACTGCAACAGCCTGACAAACGTCACGATCCCCAATAGCGTCACCAACATCGGGGAGTCTGCGTTTGAGTCCTGCGCCAACCTGAACGTGATAACGGTTGCTGCGCTCAACCCGGTCTACAGCAGTCTGGCTGGGGTCCTGTTCAACAAGAGTCAGACCACGCTCATCCAGTGTCCGGGGGCGACAACCGGCACCTACGTCGTGCCCAACAGCGTCACAAGCATCGGGAGATATGCGTTCATTGGTTGTCCGAGCCTAACGGCGATAGCGGTGGATCCGCTCAGCACGTCCTACAGTAGTCTGGCTGGGGTCCTGTTCAACAATAGTCAGACTACGCTCATCAAATATCCGGCAGCCAAAGCCGGAACCTACGCAGTGCCGAATAGTGTCACGAGCATCGGGGACTATGCGTTTATCTCTTGCTCCAGGCTCACCAGTGTCACCCTTCCCAACAGCGTCACGGGCATCGGGGTTGGGGCGTTCAACGCTTGCACCAGCTTGACTAACGTCACGATCGCCAACAGCGTCACCAGCATCGGGGCATATGCCTTCGAGGCCTGCATCAGCCTGGCCAGCGTGACGATCCCCAACAGCGTCACCAGTATCGGGATATTTGCGTTTTATCAATGCACCAGCCTAGCCAGTGTGACGATTCCCAACAGCGTTACAACTATTTTGGACCGGACCTTCGAGAGCTGCACCAGCCTGACCACTGCGACGATCGGCAACGCCATTACCAACATCGGGTCGTTAGCGTTCGCATTCTGCACCGACCTGACCAGCGTCTATTTCAAGGGCAACGCGCCCGCCGCTGATTCGACTGCGTTGGGCAATGAAAATGCAACTGTGTATTACCTTCCTGGAACCGCGGGCTGGGGAGCTACGTTTGCGGGTCGTCCGACCTCGCTTTGGAATTTGCAGGTGCAGACCGGCATCGCTAATTTTGGGGTGAGGACGAACCGATTTGGGTTCAACATCACCGGTCCCACGAACGGGGTGGTCGTGGTGGAAGCCTGCACCAATCTAGCCAGCCCCATTTGGTCTCCGCTGCAAACCAACACGCTCACTGGCGGCTACGCCTATTTCAGCGATCCCCAGTGGACGAATTATCCTGGCCGTTTCTACCGACTGCACTCGCCGTGAAGCGCGCGCCGGCAATTGCGCGAGCGCAACGAAAGTCTGGATCCCTTCGATTTGAAGGATCCGCTGGAAGAAAGATTGGTTCGCTAAAAGAAACCGTGGGTGAATTGCAGTTCAGGTAACCTACTGTTCCGCTGCGCCCCCGACGATGCTCCGGTCTGGTCTCTTCACTTTGTAACGGTCCGATTTTCAAAAGCGTGCCCGCGGATGAGGGGTTTTGGATCCGAGGTGTGAGAAAGCCGAAGTCGCAAATGCTCCGATGGAGCATTGCGCCTGAGCAAACAAAGAAGGACTCGTGATTTCTGCAGTT
>JANXQE010000829.1 GCA_025356925.1 Limisphaerales bacterium
TTGATGCTGTCCGGATGCTCGTCCACGAACACCCAAAGCATGGACGGGGTCGGATACCTGATATCCGACATCTTGTTATAAGCGTACCATCCGGGGTACCAAAGTGAGCTGCTCGCATCGTTGCTGTAAGCGCCGCCCTCAATAAACCCATTCATCGAAACGCTGCGGACCCGCGGCATCTTGCGACTGGCGATCATACAGGGAAAGACGTCGGCGGGGCACTTGTAGATGCCAATGTTTTTGGTGTAAGGGCCAAGCTTGGCATTCGTCAGGAAAAGCCGGTTGGTGTTATCGGTGGTGTTTACGTTGAAATCTTCCCAACCTTCCACCCATCCTCCCCGATTGTTGCCCCCGTTTTCGTTGGGAGGCAGTTTGTCTTGGTTGTCGTCCGCATACATTCGCCAGGCGAGCACCAGTTGCTTTTGGTTGGCGAGGCAGTAAATGCCCTGCGCCTTGGTTTTGGCTCGATTCAGCGCAGGC
This sequence comes from Limisphaerales bacterium, assembly GCA_025356925.1. Taxonomy (GTDB): domain Bacteria; phylum Verrucomicrobiota; class Verrucomicrobiia; order Limisphaerales; family UBA8199; genus JANXQE01. The sequence goes on from JANXQE010000829.1 coordinate 481, forward strand.
AATAGCATCGCGGCCAGGATTGCGATAATGGCGATCACCACCAGCAACTCAATCAGCGTGAACGCACTCTTGTGGGGACTGCGATGAAGGGGTTTCTGCGGCCAGACCAGTTGCGTAGTTTCCATAATACGATTTGTAACTGCCAGCAAACTTCAAGCCTGCAATGCTCATTTCGGGCGAGGCCGAGCACGCGAGTAGAGACGTTTCCGAGGGACATGATGAATATAGCCATGCCGAAGGCGGTGTCAATCTCAAGAACTGATGAGCCTCAGGCCTTGAGCTGATAGCAAGGAAGGTGCTGCCATCGTTCGGCTAGCGGTCCAAGGGGGCCAGGTCCATCATCCATCCGGTTAGTAACGGAGCGGCCGGATAGGCTACAGATGGGCGCTCGGGGCGCAGCGCGGATTTTTCATCTATTGGTATCGTTCAAAATCGTCGCAGCCCGCGACGATTTTGATGAGCCGAAGATTGACCGCGGATTACGAGGATTTCGCAGATGGGAAAAGTAATCCGCGTCATCCGCGCCATCCGCGGTTATGGTCCATTTGGTCGCGGTTCGCCGCGCTGCGCTGTATCGCACACTTGCAGTCTGCCAATCGTCCGATAGCGAACGAAGCCGCCAAAACTCGTGGCCCGGATCGCTCCGTCGAGCGGGCGGATTGCAAACCTACGCTGCACCATGGCCGTCCGGTTGCAGGGCATCCCCCGGCCCAAGCAGTAAACCGCAACCAACACGCCATCAGCGCAGCCCGCCGGCGATGAGCAGGGTTTCGCCTGTGATCCAGGCGGCGTCCGACGACGCCAGGAAGACTGCGGCCGGGGCGATATCCTGGGTCTGCCCGATGCGCCCAAGCGGGGTCTGCGCTTGGAGTTGCTTCCGGAAATCACTTTCGAGGAAGCCGGCGGAATGCACACCCTCGGTCTCTACCATTCCGGGATTAATCGCGTTGACTCTGATGTTGCGCGGCCCGAGTTCCTTGGCCAGAGAGCGGGTCACCGCATCGACCGCGGCCTTGGTGGCGCTGTAGACCGAGGTATTCGCGGGGGTCAGGGTGCTGGCTCCCGAGCTGATATTGATGATGCTCCCACCGGCCGAGCCGAACTGCCTGGCCGCGGCCTGCGATGCAAGAATCAGACCGAGCACATTCAAGTCGAATTGCTTGTGGAAGTGTTCCTCGGTCACGCCGTCGAGAGGAGAGAACTCATAGATCCCCGCGTTGTTGACGAGAATGTCGAGCTGGCCGAACGCCTTTTTCGTTTCGGCGAACAAGCGTTCGACGTCCGTTTTCTTCGCGACATTTGCCTGCACCGCAATCGCCTTGCCGCCGCCGCCGACAATTTCGGCGACGACCCGGTCGGCTCCTTCTTTGCTGGAAGCGTAGTTAACTACGACGGCGGCCCCCTCCGCCGCCAGGTGTTTAGCGATTGACGCACCGATTCCTTTGGATGCGCCCGTCACCAGTGCGACTTTGCCCGTGAGTTTCTTCGTGGTTGATTGGTTGTTCATATGTTTATTGCTTTTTCTGTCCTGGTTTGGTTTGTGATTTGTTTTCTTTCCCCGAACTACCGAAAGACTTGGGGTCCTGGTTACTGCTGCTTCGCTGCCAGGTTCCCCAAGTGTGAGTCCTGCCAGCCGCCGCCCAACGCTTTGATCAACTGCACACTGACGACCAGGCGTTCTCCGGTGATTCGGGCTGATTCCCGTTCGGCCGCCAACGCGGTTCGTTCGCTGTCGACCACTTCGAGATAACTCACGAGTCCGGCGCGGTAGCGGGAGTTGGAAATATTGGCGGTCTTGCGGGCGCTGGCGCGGCTGCGGTCCTCGGCTTCCGCCTGCTGGCTGAGCAACCGCGTGCCGGTCAAGGCGTCCTGCACTTCCTTGAACGCGATCAACACCTGCTGCCGGTAAAGGGCCACGTTTTCCTCGTAGGCGGCCTGTGCACGCTTGAGGTTCGCACGATTGCGGCCGCCCTGGAAGATCGGCCAGGTAATGCTCGGCCCCATGCTCCATGCGCGGCTTTGCCAGTTAAACAGTGTGTCCACGTCCATGCTCTCAAAACCAGCCAGGCCAGTCAGCCGGACCACGGGAAAGAAAGCCGCCTTGGCCACTCCAATGCGCGCATTCGCTGCGGCCATTGCGCGTTCGGCTTCCGCGATATCCGGCCGCCGCTCCAGCAGGTCGCTCGGCAGCCCGGCCGGAATCACCGGCGGCAGAGCGGTCGAGGCAAGGGTCAGCTCACGTAGAGTGAAGTCGCTGGCGGGCTTTCCAATCAGGACCGCGAGCGCATGCTCGACTTCCGCCCGCGCGCGCTGAACCGAGAGAATCTCGGCTTCCGTGGAATCGAGCTCGGTCTCGGCCCGCGACACATCCAGTTCACTGGCCGCGCCGCCCTTGAACCGGGAATTAACCAGGTTAAGGGCGTCACGGCGTAAACCAATCGTGTCCCGTAAAATCGCACGTTCGGTGTCAAGCGTCCTGAGCTCAAAATAGTTCTGTGCCACGTCGGCTTTAAGCAGGAGCAGGGTGTTCTCGAAGGCCGCGAGCCGCGCTTGCGCATCCGCGTTCGCTCCTTCGAAGTTGCGGCGAACTCTCCCCCAGAGATCCAGCTCGTAACTTAAATCGAGCGGCACTCGGAAATCATTGCCCTGACGGGTGGGCGAAGGATTGAGCACCGTCTCGGACGTGCGCCCACGCGTCGCCGCAGGGTCGAACGACAAAGATGGGAAGAAATCTGCCTTGGCATCGCGGGCCAGTGCGCGAGCCTGAACCACGCGCGCCATGGCGGCCTTCAGGTCCTGATTGTTCTCGGCCGCCTGGCGCTCCAGGTCATCCAGCGCCGCATCATTGAAAACGCGCCACCAATCGCCCCGAGCGATTGCGTCGGCGGGCGTTGCCTCTTTCCAGTTACCCAACTCCCTGTCCGCGAAGTTGGCCGGAGTCGGAGCCGAGGGTCGCCGATAGTTCGGGCCAACGGCCGCGAGCAGGTTCACGGACATTCCTGCAGTCGCCAGCGTCAGCCACAATATGCGTAAGGTGTTCATAGTTTCCGGGATTGGAATCTGGTTATTCCCCGGGCTCAGCGCCGCGCCAAACGAGGCGCCAGCTTCGCGGGCTGGGTGCCGCCCCCAATCTGCACCGGCAGCCCGTCGAACAAGGTGTCATTGGGCTTGGTCACGATGCGAGCACCGTCGCTCAGGCCGTCAACAATTTCCACCGACTGGCCCAGGTCACGGCCAAGCTGGACTTTATGCAAACGAATCACGTCGTGGGCGTCCACTACCGCGACCTGGGGTCCCTCGCTGCGAATGAGGATGCTGGTGCCCGGCACGACGAGTGGCGGGTTGGCCTGCGCCAGGGACAACTGGACGTCCACGTTAATGCCCGGGAAGAGGGCGCCGTCAACATTCGGCACTTCAATCTCGGTCAGCAATGTGCGCGTGACTGCGTCAAACGCCCCGCTGGTGCGGACGATTTTCCCAAGAAAACTGCGCCCAGGATATTCAGCGACACGCACCTGTGCCGGCGCCCCGACCGAAATATCCCTAAGGTACGCCTGGGGCACGTTGACGTGGACACGAAGTGTGTCCGTCTGCGCGAGTTCAAACAGCGCGCTGCCACTGCCGCCGGCGTGGACCAGCGCCCCCGTATCAACCAGTCGCCGGGTGATCGTACCCGCGAACGGGGCGCGAATTTCCTTGAAGCTCGCGAGCTTTTCCAGTCGAAGCACCGCGGCCTCAGCCGCTTGAACATCGGCCGCGCGAGCCGCGCGAGCACCGGCCTTTTCCTCGACCTCTTGCTGGCTGACGGCGCGGTCCTGGAGCAGACCCTGCCAGCGGTCGGCACTGCTGCGGGCCAGGCTAAGATTCGCCTGTGCTTGCGTGAGGGCGGCGCGTGACTGATTGAGTTCCTGGTCCAATTCGGGCGTGTCGATCTCGGCTAACACCTGACCAAAGTCAACTTTTGCGCCGATGTCGCTATGCCACCGGAGCAGATAACCGTCGGCCCGCGCGTAGATTCTGGTCTCCTCGAACGCGTGCACGTCGCCCGGCAAGATCAGTTCGATTCCCCCGGCCGAGCGATTCGCGTTGGTGACAGTAACCACGGGCCGAGCAACCTCCTGCACCGTTGCCGCCAGGCTGCTTTGCGCGCGAAGTCGCGGGACGATGCCGGAGATGAGGCCCACCCCAAGCCCGGCCGCCACGACCGCGATAATCAAGTAACGTCGGCGACGGGACGCCTGCGGCTGGTCATGGTTGGGATCTGATGGCACGTTCTCCGGCGGCACCGCGAGGTTGATTTGTTCACTTTCAGGATTGCGATTTTCAGTGTGCATAAATGTGTCAAGTTGTGAGTTGAGAATTTCAAAATTTCAGTCAGCGGCGCGTTGAATCGAACGGGCTCCAAGAGCGGCTTGGACTTCTTCCTCCTCGTTTCGAGCCGCCCCTTTCGAGCGCAGCAAGCTGAACACGACGGGAACGAAGAAGAGCGTCGCGAGCGTGGCAACCAGTAACCCGCCGATGACGGCTCGGCCGAGCGGCGCGTTTTGTTCGCCGCCTTCACCCCAACCGAGCGCCATCGGAACCATGCCGATGACCATCGCGCCGGCCGTCATCAAAACGGGCCGCAACCGGGTTGAGCCCGCGCGCAAAGCGGCCTCGAGCGAATTCATGCCCAAACGAAGTTGGTCGTTCGCGAAGGTCACCATGAGGATACTGTTCGCCGTAGCCACGCCGATCGTCATGATGGCTCCCATCAGGCTGGGAACGCTGAAGGTGGTTTGGGTCAGGAATAGTCCCAAAACGATGCCCGTGAACGCGCCCGGCAACGCCGTGACGATGATGAAAGGATCGGTCCAGCTTTGAAAATTGACCACCATCAGAAAGTAGACCAGCAGCGCGCTCAGGATGAGGCCGAAGCCCATCCGCGTAAACGCGGTGTTCATGCTGTCCACCTGGCCACGCACAAAGATGTTGTTGCCGGGGGTGAGCTTCTTTCCGGCATCCGCAACAATCTTGTTCACCTCCTCCGCAACCCCGCCCAGGTCCCGGCCCTGGACGTTGGCGAAAACGTCGAACACCGGCTGGATATTGTAGTGGTTCACGACGCTCGGGCTGCTGCCGCGTGATACCGCCGCCAGATTCGCGAGCAACTGGCTCTCGGTGACATCGGTGCCCGCGACCCGCGAAGACACCGGCATGTTCATCAATGAGTTCACTGAATCCACCAGGTGCGGCGGAGTCTGCACCGCGACGAGGAACGGAATCCCGTAAGCCGGGTCGACCCAGTAATTGGGGGTCACCTGTGTGCTGCTGCTTAAGCTAACCAGGACATCTTGAGCGATGTCCCGCTGGTTCAAACCTTCCTTGGCGAGCAAAGTGCGATTGACCTCCAGATTGAGCGTCGGCGCGTCGAACGATTGGTGAACGAAAACATCGGTCGCTCCAGGCACACGGGCGACCCGGTCGCGGATTTCCTTCGCAACGGCGTAGTTCGCCTCTCGATTGTAACCGGAAACCTTGATGTCAATGGGGGCCGGCAAGCCAAAGTTCAAGATTTGCGAAACGATGTCTGCCGGCTGAAAAAAGAACGTCAGCTCGGGAAACCTGGCTCGCAGTTTGCGCCGCACTTCGCTGACATACGCCGGGGTAGATTTATGGTGGTCGGACTGCAACTGCACCAGGATTTCGCCATCATGTGAACCGATGGTGGCATTGTCTCCGAAGGCGAGGCTGTATTTCTCCGATACGATCCCAAAGTTGTCGAGCACCAGTTTGATCTCCTTCGGCGGAATAGTTCTGCGAATTTCAGCCTCCACCGCGCTAAAGATTTGTTCGGTGGTTTCGATGCGTGTTCCTGTAGCCGCCCGGACGTGCAACCGAAATTGCCCGGCGTCAACGGTCGGGAAGAAATCCTTTCCGACCCACGGCAAGGCGAGGAACGCGCTGCCCA
>JANXQE010000836.1 GCA_025356925.1 Limisphaerales bacterium
ATTCTGGAAGCATCCAGCGCGTCATTGCGCCAGCAAGGAGCCTCCGTGAATCTCGGAGCGACCGCCCCTTGGAACAATGGGCATCAAAATGGCCACGCGAATGGCAAGAGCAACGGACATGTTCAGGCCGGGTTGCGGGCGGCCTCAAACCAGAATCTCATCGCGGCCTGATACACGACGTGAGTGAGCCACTCTATCAGTGCATCGCGCCCAACGTGAAATTGGGACAACGCGTAAAAATTTACGCCTTTACCAACCTTTACGGTTGCGAAATTGGCGACGATGTCAAGATTGGCACCTTCGTCGAGATCCAGAAAGGTGTCCGAGTGGGGAATCGCTGCAAGATTTCCAGCCACTCGTTCTTGTGTGAAGGTGTCACACTTGAGGACGAGGTGTTTATCGGACACGGAGTGACCTTCATTAATGATCGATTCCCAAAGGCGACCAATGCCACTGGCACGCTCCAAACCGAGGACGATTGGGCTTGTGTCCCCACCACGGTGAAGCGTGGAGCCGCGGTCGGTTCCGGCGCGACGGTCCTCTGCGGCATTACGATCGGCGAAGGGGCTACGATCGGCGCGGGTAGCGTTGTGACCAAAGACGTCCCGGCCGGTGCCGTTGTTGCTGGCAACCCCGCGCGTGTCCTTCGGCGGCGGAGTTAATTAGATTCCGAACCGCGTCGCCCACGGATGGGCGGAGGTTCCGAGCGCGGCCAGGAATCACGATCGCTCCGCGAGCACAGGGACGTTGTCACTCGACCCGCTCCCGTTCAAGGTCCAAGGATGACGATTATTCAGGCTTGACTGTGAGAGGGCTGATGTGATCTGCTGTCAAGCACAACCCCGAACTCATGTTATGAAGCAGCTCTCCGGCGTGTCTTACCTAACCGCTCCGTTGTTGCGATGCACTTTCGCGGCATCGGTTTTGTTCACTGCATCAAGTCCAGTTGTTGCCACCGTGCTGGACGACTTCAATGCCGCTCAGCGGATCGGGTGGGCGGATGCAAACCCGGGCGGGTTGGCGCTGCCCGGCGGCCAGCAGACCAACGGCGTGTTCGTCTTCAATCTTCCGCCGATCGGGCAGTCGTTCTTTGTCTCCAGCACCAAGACCAGCCCAACCTTCGAGCTAAAGGAGGGCCGGACCATTGAATTTCGCGTGGATATGCTCAGCGGACAGGGACCGGATTCGTATGCCGTCCTCGCGTTCATTCCCACCAGCACAGGCGCCAACACGCTGGCTGGCTATGGGCTATCCAAATCGCAAAGCGATATCCTTGTTTCTAAAGGAATCAACAAGTATTTCATCGATGACAGCCCGGCGATTCCAGTCAAGAATAGCAATGTCACCCTGGTGCTCAATTTGTCCGTAAAGAGCGGCAATGTTACCATCCTCGCCCAGATTCTCGATAAGGACGCTAATAATAATGTGATTTGGACAAGGACTTTCGTCGATACCCCCGCGGCCGATGTTTTGGGCACCGGCACCGACAATCCGCCTGCCCCGTACATTACTTCCGGGAATTTCGTGCTTTATCTTTACGCAAACAATGGAACGGATCCAAACGGCTACCAGGTCGTGCTCGACAACGCCGAATACTTCATCACCGACTCGACTGTTCTGGACGATTTCAACGCGGCGCAGCGGAGTGGGTGGTCCGATTCCAACCCGGCGGGGCTGGCGCTGTCGGGCGGCCAGCAGACGAATGGAATGTTCGAATTCGACCTGCCCGCAATCGGGCAGTCGTTTTTCGTGGGGAGCACCAAGACCACTAAGACATTTTCTCTCGACGAGGGAACACGTCACCAGTTTTCGGTGGACATGGTCAGCGGGAAAGGACCTGACTCCTATGCGGTTTTGGCGTTTGTCCCCACAACGCCGGGCGCCAATTCTCTTGCGGGTTACGGTTTCTCCAAATCCGAGAGCGACATCCTGGTCACCAAAGGGATCAACAAATACTTCATTGATGACAGCCCGGCCACGCCGGTCAAGAATACGAACGTCACGCTGGTTTTAACCCTGACCGTCCAGAATACCAACGTCACTATCCATGGCCAGATTCTGGACAAGGACAACAACAACCAGATCATCTGGGACAAAACTTTCCTCGATACGCCCGGCACCGACGTGCTGGGCACGGGAACCGATAGCCCTCCGGCTCCCTACGTTGGGGTGAGCGGAAACGTGGTGCTGTACCTTTATGCGAACAATGGCACCGACCCGACCGGTTACCAGGTGATTGTGGACAATCTGATCGTCGCCGAACCTCCAGGCGCCACCAACCAACCCCCGATCATCGCAAATGTTACACCCAACAATGGCGCCGCATTCCTCGCTGCTCCCGTATCGCTCTCATTCACGGCCACGGATGATAAAGCTCTGCCCGACTCAGGCATCTCCGTTAGCATCAACGGCTCGCTTTTCGCTTCCACCAACGGGTTGATCTTAACGGGCTCGAAAACGAACCGCACGGTGACGCTTAGCTCCGGAACGGGCCTCAACACAAACTATTCCGCGACTTTGATCGTGACCGATTCCGACGGCGTCGGCGTCACCAACACGCTTTACTTTGATACCTTCACCACGAGCAACCGGGTCGTCGAAATCGAGGATTACAATTTCAACAACGGCCAGTATTACAATTTTCCAGCGCCCGCCTTCGAGGGTGGTGGGCAGGTTACCAACTCGTACATTGACCAGGTCGGCACCGAAGGCATCGATTTTCACGATACCCGCACCGCGCCCGACGGTACCGACACGATGTATCGCACGCAGGATCCGGTGCGGATGCAGCACTCGCTCGATCAACCTCGACCCCGCTATGATCCTGGCTCAGCAGTTTACGGTTATGATGTGGATGACATCGCGGCCGACGAATGGCTCAACTACACCAAGGATTTTGTTCCCGACAATTACGAAGTCTACCTCCGCGAATCCATCGTCGGGTTCCCCGAGGCTGACAGCAGTTTGGAGTTGGTCACGAGCGATCCCAGCCAGACCAACCAGACGCTGAGTGTGCTCGGTTCATTCCTCGGAAAACTCAGTGGTTTTACTTTCCGCAATGTCCCACTCACCGACGGGTCCGGTTTGAACAACGTTGCGCTGAGGCTCACGGGGAAAATGACGCTTCGGCTGCACCAACTTACGGGAGACACCTCTTCTTCGGCTCGTTACCAGAATTATCTAATCTTTGTGCCTGTGGGGGCGGCCAAGGTCCAGCGGCCGATCATCACCTTGCTTCAGCCCACAGACGGCTCCACCGTCCAGACGGTGTCTCCGGCGATTGTGGTCAGCATCCAAAATCGAGATACCTCTCTTAATACAAACTCACTGGTCCTGAAGGTCAATGGCCAGACGGTCTCACCAGCCACTCGAACGACCAACACTACAACCACGATTAGCTGGGCGATGACGCCCTTGCCGGCCAGTGGCGCCATTAACTCTGCCAGCATTTCTTTCCAGGACAGCCAAGGCACGAATCAAACTACTGCCTGGACTTTCACGGTGACCTATCCTTCCCTGGATGCGGCTACCGCGGTGACGACTCCCGGCCCGACTCGTGGCATGCATGTTCGAGTTGTCCAGGCGCCCCAAGGGTCGGCTTTGGACAATTCGC
>JANXQE010000838.1 GCA_025356925.1 Limisphaerales bacterium
GCCCGTCGCACCAGTGACATTGGTCCAAGGCCCAACCGGGGATGCAGCCGACTGAAGGGTGCCGGAATTCCAAGTGACGGTGATCTTGCCGGCAGCGAGGCTGGCCTGGAGTGTTGCGCCCGTGACAGGAGGCGTTAAGACAACGGTGGTGAGTGATTTACCGGCACTGCCGGCCGAGTATAAGGCGGCGATCTCAGACGGCGGGAGCGCGCGATTCCAGAGAGCCAGCTCATCCAAGGAGCCGGGGAAAAACTCCGGATTCGCGTCAGGACTAACGCCGATGAGGCTGTTCGTATCGCTATTCAAGCGCCCGCCGATCGACAGCCAGGGGATGTCTGGATGCACAATCGTCCCAGAGTAGCCAGCGGAACCGGTGAGTTGGCCGTCGAGGTAAACGCGAACTGAGGCGCCGTCAGCGGTGAAGGCGACGTTATGCCAACCACTCGCCGGCACAGGGGTCGACCCTACGACGGTGAAGATGTTCGCTTGAACACCAACTCCGGCCTCCGGGTACAACTGCTGGGTAGTGGCATCGAACTGCAGCGTGAACTCGAAAGCGCCGATGATGTGAGTTTGGGCTCCACCTGTAACGTAGAGATTCGGCTCGGCGTTCTGGATGATCGCCATGGATGCCCCCGGGGCGGTGCCACCAAGGTTGACCCAAGCAGAAGCACCAATGCCGGCGCTAGCCTTGGCATAGTTGCTGACGAACATGAACGTGTTGGCATCGGCGAAAGAGTAGGCGTTGGCTACCTTGCCCGCTGCCCAGGTCCCGCTGCCGGTCGTGTAGACGGTCGCCGGCAAAGGCGCACCGTTAGTCGCGGAATTAGCGGCATTGGTCCCGGTCGTTTCGTCAAACTTCCAATAATCAACCAACCCATCCTGGATGTTGTAGGTCGATATGTTAACCGAGGCGTTGGCGCTGACCGTGCTTCCGGCCGGACTGAAGACCGCGACGCTGTATATGCCTGCATCGGCTGCATTGAGCGGATTGATAGTGATTGTTGATGTCGTCGCTCCGCTGATGGGGCCGCCATTCTGGATGGGGATGCCATTTTTGCGCCATTGGTAGGTCAGATTGTTGCCGGTCGCTGTCACGCTCAGCGTCACGGCGCCGCCCGCCGGGCCAACAGTCGGTTGCAGATCCTGAGTGATGGCGGGCGGCGAGCCGGGGTTCGGGGCGTTCAAGACCAATTGGATCGCATTCACCCCTGCAGCTCGGGTATCACTTGGTTGGTCGAGTATATCAACCACCAACGTAATGTTGCTGTTTACGTCGGGTGAAACCCCGTCAAAGCGGACGAAATCTCCGGCCTGCGGGGCAGTGGCGGTGGTACTGGTTGAGCGATAGAAGCCCGGTGCGGCGTTGTACTCTTCAGACGCCATGATGCGCATATAAGTGGTTTGCGCAGGCGCGTTGGTGAGCGAGTACTTCGCCCGCGTGCCTTCATGCGTTGGAGGAGCCACCGCATAAACCAGGATCGCATGTTTCCCCGGCGGCACGTTGCCAAAGGTGTAGATCTGATCGACCGGAGGAGTGGCAACGGTGCCGGCCCCGGTTATCCCGTTGAGCAAGCGTTCCGAGGGCGTCGTCGCACCGGTGCCGGAACCCCAAGTCCCTGAGGTTGCGTAGGAGAAGGTGACGCCGTTGGTGTTGTCGGAGCTGTCGATGAGGACGTCGGGCAGCGTTGTGCCGTCACCCGTCGACCCACCACCACCATTGGTGGCGGTATTCCAGAATGCCTGTTGCTGGACACCGACGATGTCATTGGTATTGAGGAAAGTCGGAGCCCCGTTGGCACCGCTACCCGAAAACTGGATGCCGAGACTGATATTGGTGGAAGGAGTGAAGATCACTGCGTGAACAGGCGCGCTGGTTTGGCAGCCGACGATCTGGACGGCGTACACATTGGTAGCGTTGGCCGGGGTGATCGGGTCAGTCGTGAAAATCGTCTGAGAGCCGCCCGGAGCGGGCGCGCCATTAATGGTCCATTGCAGGGGCCAGGGGCCGTTCACGGTGGTGAAGAACTGGGCTTGGGAGCCCGCTAGAACCGGCGTGTCTGTAGGCTGACTCACGAAAGCGGCTTTGGTGCAATCGGCCGTAGATGTGATGGCCAGGAGTTGCACTTCAGCTACCTGCATGCAGCAGCCATTGGTTGAGGCGGTCTTGATAACATTCCAGCGGTAATGTGTGTAAGACGCCTGGTTCTCGAAATAGAAGTATGCGAAAAAGAAACGGTTGGTGACGTTTTGAATGTTGTCGATGTCGGCGATCAGCGTCCAGGTTCCGTCCGTGAAATTCGTGACGGTATCGTCGTTGGACCCTTCGATGGTCACATGCTGAGGATCGCGCTCAGGTCCGTCATTGGCCGTTTCCATCCCAAGTCCGATAATGGTGGTCGCGCCGACCGAGGGAGTGACGACGAAGCCGGCGGTGGCAGCGTCATTTTTCAGATCGAAATTCAGATACTTGGCCGGTCCGCCGTCAATCGCGTTTTTCACGTTTTCAGTCGCCGGGCTGTTGACCGAGGAAGCAATGATCGCATCAGAAGGCACAATCACGTTCTTCGGAGCACCGGAACCGAGGAATTCCACTTCGGCCACCTGCATGCAACAGCCATTGGTTGAGGCAGTCAACAGGGTCGTCCACCGATAGTGCTTGTACGGCGTGACGTTCGGGAAGAGGAAAGTACGCGTGAAAAAGCGGTTGGTGACGGCGGGGATGTTGGGAATCGCCGCAATCAGAGTCCAGGTGCCGTCGGTATAGTTGGTAATGGTGTCATCATTCGAGCCCTCGACGGTCACGCTGGCGGGATCGCGCTCCGGGCCGTCATTGGCGGTTTCGATAGCGAGACCGTTGATGAGCGTCGCACCAACGGAAGGCGTGACG